>JACCYK010000129.1 GCA_013696525.1 Chloroflexia bacterium | reverse complement strand
ACCCACCACTACACCGCCGGCGCGAAATCGGATTCACCTTCCGTGACATTGTGGGACTCGAGGAGCTGGGGCGGCAGGTGGTGGCGTGAAGGTGGTTTTAGCGAGGCCAAGCGCGGGAATGAATGGCCCAGAGGGCACCCCGAGCTGAATTCACAAACCCGGCTGAAGCCGGCTACCTGTAGCTATTTTAGATTCTTCACTCGAAGAGCCGTTGATAGTAATGAGTTCAGTATCAGGATTGAGCACCCTTCAGGGTGGTTTGTGTTTTCAGCTCGGGGATTCATTCCCGAGCTTGGCTGACATCGTCCTACAACCGGGCGATGATCGCCTGGCCCATCTCGGTGGTGGAGGCCGCTTTGCTCGGGTCACGGTCGGGACGCAGGTCGTAGGTGACCCGCTCGCCGGCGCGGATGACGGCGGCCACCGCTCGCTCGATCCGTTCCGCCGCCTCGCGCTCGCCCAGGTGGCGCAGCATCAGGGCGCCGGAGAGGATCATCGCCGTCGGGTTGGCCTCGTTCTTGCCGGCGTGGCTGGGGGCCGAGCCGTGGATCGGCTCGAAGACCGCGGCGTCGAGCCCGATGTTGCCGCTGGGCGCCACGCCCAGGCCGCCGACCATCCCCGCCACCAGGTCGCTGACGATGTCGCCGTACAGGTTCGGCATCACCAGCACGTCGTAGTCTTGCGGCTTCTGCATCAATTGCATGCACATGTTGTCGACGATGCGGTCGTTGAACTCGATCTCCGGGTAGTCCGCCGCCACCTCTTGGGCGATGCGGAGGAAGAGCCCATCGGAAAACTTCATGATGTTCGCCTTGTGGACCGCCGTGACTTTCTTGCGGCCATTCGCGACCGCATAATCGAAGGCGTATTTGACGATCCGGCGCGAACCCTCCGGCGTGATCATCTTGATGCTGATCGCGGCGTCGAGCGCGATCTGCTTGCTGCTCAGCCGGTTCAGCTCGGCGATGACCTGCCGCGCCTCGTCGGTCCCGGTGTCGAACTCGACCCCGGCGTAGAGGTCTTCCATGTTCTCGCGGACGATGACCAGGTCAATATCCTGAAAGGTGCTCTGGACGCCGGCCATCGTCTTGCCCGGCCGCAGGTTGGCGTAGAGCGAGAGGGCGTGGCGGAGGCCGACGTTGACGCTGCGGAAGCCGGTCCCGACCGGGGTCGTCATCGGCCCTTTGAGACCGATCCCGTTCTCCCGAATCGAATCCAACGTCGCCGCCGGCAGCAGCTCGCCCTGGCTGTCGAGGGCGGTCATCCCCGCCTCGCGGACATCCCATTGGATCGTCACCCCGGAGGCGTCCAGCACATCCTTGGTCGCCGCCGCCACCTCCGGCCCAATCCCATCGCCCGGAATCAAGGTGACTCGATACCCACTCATTGCCCGCTCCCGCTCACTGCCATTCCGGCCAACCACGAATTGCCCGGTCCATTGTCGCACGCCCATCCCCGGCACCGAAGCGATCGGGCGCCGCCGGGTGAGTCGCGCCAGATCGTGATTCCTCGCCACATCTCGCCGCGCGGTTGCGGTGAGGGCCGTCCGGTGAGCCGAAAGAACACCCGGATTTCGTCTTTTCGTCCATAATCGGCGCCACCGGTCGCGCCAATGGCGCCGGGCGTCCCGGCCGAGACCGGCAGCCTCTGGAGAGCACGCATGGCGAACATCCTGCAGCACCTTCCCGCCGGGGAAAAGATCGGGCTCGCCTTCTCGGGCGGGCTGGATACCAGCGCCGCCCTGCACTGGATGCGGGCGAACGGCGCCATTCCCTACGCCTATACAGCCAACCTGGGCCAGCCCGACGAGCCGGACTATGACGAAATCCCCCGCCGCGCCCTGGCCTACGGCGCGGCCGAGGCGCGGCTGATCGACTGCCGGGCACAGCTCGTGGCGGAGGGGATGACGGCCCTCCAGTGCGGCGCCTTCCACATTGCCACGGCGGGAGTGCCCTACTTCAATACGACCCCGCTCGGGCGGGCGGTCACGGGCACTATGCTGGTGGCGGCGATGATGGCGGACGGGGTCGGCATTTGGGGGGACGGCAGCACCTTCAAGGGCAACGATATCGAACGCTTCTATCGCTATGGCCTGCTGGTGAACCCGGACCTGCGGATCTACAAGCCCTGGCTCGACCAGCGGTTCATCGACGAGCTTGGCGGCCGGGCCGAGATGTCGGCCTATTTGCGGCAGGCGGGCCTGGACTACCACATGGCGGCGGAGAAGGCGTACTCCACCGACGCCAACATCCTGGGGGCGACGCATGAAGCGAAGGATCTGGAGCAGCTCGATCGCGGGGTCTACATCGTCAATCCGATCATGGGGGTGCCGTTTTGGCGGGAAGATACGCATATCCCGTATGAGGAAGTGCGGCTGACGTTCGAGGATGGCGCGCCGGTGGCGATCAACGGTCAATCGTTCGACGATGAGGTAGCGCTGTTCACCGCGGCCAACACGATCGGCGGCCGGCACGGGCTCGGCATGAACGACCAGATCGAGAACCGGATTATCGAGGCCAAGAGCCGGGGCATCTACGAATCGCCCGGGCTCGCCCTCCTCTTCATCGGGTACGAGCGGCTGATCACCGGCATTCACAACGAAAGCACGATCGAGCAGTACCGGGAGAGCGGGCGGCGCCTGGGCCGGCTGCTGTATGAAGGCCGCTGGTTTGACCCGCAAGCGATCATGCTGCGGGAATCGCTGCAACGCTGGGTGGCGCGGTTGGTCTCGGGCGAGGTGACCATCGGGCTGCGCCGGGGCAACGATTACTCGATCCTGAACACGGAGTCGCCCAATCTGACCTACGCCCCGGAGCGGCTGACGATGGAAAAGGGCGAGGCGAGCTTCTCCCCGCTCGACCGGATCGGGCAATTGACGATGCGCAACAACGACATCGCCGACACCCGGCAGAAGCTGCTGGCCTATGCCAGCCGCGGCCTGATCACCTCATCGGAGACAAGCCCGATCCCCCAACTCCAGGAGAAACGCCCGGAGCCGCCCGCCTGAGGCGCGGCATCGCTCGCGGCGAGCGACGGCGGAAGTTCAGCCAATCATCCTCCAACCGCGCTGGAATCCGGTTCAGCAGCCGCCACCACCAGGTGTCGCCCTCGTCGGCCTCGAAGCGGAGCCGCCACCCCGCCGCCGTGGCTTGGGCCAGGCACCGGCCGACGACGGCGAATGCCAGATCGCTCCCAGGCGCGGCGACATCGCTCCCTACCCCGGCCCAGCCAAGCTCGCGCTCCTCCGCCAAGGCCGACCGCCGCAGGCTGGCGACCGCCACCGGCCGGGTTCCGTCCAGGGCCAGGTGCATCTCCCCCGGCAGGAGGTCGTCCTCATCGAGAAAGATCATCTCGGCCTCGACCTCGGACACCGGGCGGGGCCGGTTCCAAGCGTGCGCGTCCCAATAGACTTCGACGTGAAGCCGCGCGATCTCCCGCCTGCCAATGCCACGCCGCATCGCCTCCGGCAAGGTCACGAACTGGTATCCGGCGGCCAGGACTCGAGCCTGTGCCGCCGCCAACTCAGCCAGCAGCTCAGCCGGGATGTCGCTTGGGGAGAACACCCCGCGCCGCGTCCGCATGACCGGCTCGAAGCCATGGGCCGCCAGGAATCCGCACCCGCCGCGGTCAGTCTCCCGCGTTCCCGAGCCCAGCGGCTTCGGCTCGGGCGCCAGCGCCGTCAGCGCCTCGAACAGGCGAGAGCCGATGCCCTGCCGGCGCCAGGGCGTCGCCACATGGATCGTGACCCGCCACGCGCTCGGATGCAGCCCGTTTTCCCACAGCGTCCCCACCCCCACCAGCGTCCCGCCATCGTCGACCGCGCAAAGCGACCGCCGGAAGCTCCCCGGATCATCCCGATCCGGCCCGGGCGTCGTGGCAAACAGTTCCAGCGTCGGATCGTCGCCCCAGATTGCCCTCAGCAGCACATTGACCGCGGCCGCGTCGTCTGCCCAGGCGCGGATGACGGTCATGGCGAACCCGCTGCACCGGATCGGTTCACCGTGATCGCCGTCCTCATCGCGCCGGAAGCCAACCCGGATTATTCATGGAGGCGGTGGTAGGTAGCCAACTGGTCTCACCCAAGTTACCCGAGATGGCTGGCGGCGCGTCGCTGCCGAGGCTCATGTGCGCGACCGTGATCTTGCTGGCGCTGGCGGTACCCCAGTCGACGCCGCAGATCACCGAGGACCAACCGCCGCGGCCGGTGCGGTTGAGGGCCTTTACGGTGTAGAAGGTCGCGGCCGGGGCGCTCGGTTTGCTAGCGCCATTGGGCCAGTGGTTCTCGCCACGTTCGGTGGCGAACCCGGGTGCGCGGTCGAGGGCGCCACGGCGGCTGCTTCCGATCAGAGCGGGGCGCCGCCGATCCCGAACTCGTTCCCGTCGGGATCGTGGTAAATAGCCTTGCGCATGCCGTTCGAGTAGGTTTCCCGCTTCGTGGGCTCGAGCCCTCGGTCGGCTACCTGGGCGACATGAGCATCGAAGTCATCGACCAAGATGGTATGCATGGCGTGGCCGGCATGCTCGGGCCGCTGCTCGACGTACAGTGAGCGGTGCTCCGCGAGTATCCACACGGCCTCCGTGTCGGTCGCGAAGAAGGTGGGTGGAGAGCCGAACAGCCGCTCGTACCAGGCCAGCGCCATCGCGAAATCTTTGACCGGGATACCCGCGTAGAGATCGAGAGCCATGCCGCGATTATAGCGCAGGCTTTCCACGGAGATGACGGTGGGCTGCCGAGTGGTCCCACCAGGGCACCTCCTGGCGTGGGCTTGGCTCACCACCGCTCCCAGACCAAAGAGGTGCCTTCCTGCCTCTCATGAATAATCCGGGTTAAAGGCATCCGGCTGATCAACGGGAAGCAGCATGAAGGAGCTATTTTGGCTTCTGTGCGCCACATCGGCAATGAATATGGCACCTCCCGGCCCAGTGAACCGGACTTCCGCGGGTTAGCCGGGTGGCTTTAGCGCCCGGCGAGGCCAGGACGGCGGACGAGTCGGCGGCGACGCTACTCCTCGCTCTCGACCGTGCCATCCCCCGCGAAGAGGGTCCACGGTTGCGACGGGCGGCTGGCGAGGTAGCCTTCCTGCCAGGCCCATTGGGGGTGGAGGCGGAGGAATTCATCGGCGTCGAAGGCGGCGCCGTCGGCCCGGCCGAAGCGGCCCCACATGCTCATCTCGCCGGCCAGGGCGGCGGTGGTGACTTTGCCGTCGACCGAGCCGGCCGGGTAGAAGGGGACGTTCCAGACCGCGTTCGGATCGCTGACGTAGTACATCGGATCCTCGTCGTAGTGGGAGCTGATCGTGCGCGACGAGGGGTTGATGTAGCCTAGGTAGGGATCGAAGGTGTCGCCCATCATCTTCTGCCCAATCGCGGCGTCGATCGTGCCGTCATATTGCCCCA
>JACCYK010000063.1 GCA_013696525.1 Chloroflexia bacterium | reverse complement strand
CCGTCACCGACGCCAACCTGATCACGAACCGGATCAACCATGAGTACTACCTGGGCGGGGCGCTCACCGTCAGCGTCGAGGCGGCTACCAAGGCGATGACGCCGATCGCCGAGCACTTCGGCCTCTCCGTCGCCGACGCCGCGCTGGGCGTGATTCGGGTGGCCGACGGCCACATGGTCAACGCCATTAAATTGGTGTCGGTTCGCCGCGGCTACGATCCCCGCGATTTCACCCTGGTGGCAATGGGCGGCGGCGGTCCGATGCACGCCGCCGCCCTCGCCCGTGAGCTGCGGATCGGGCAGGTGCTGATCCCGATCAGCCCCGGCACCTTCAGCGCCTGGGGCATGCTGGTCTCCGAGCCGGCGCAGGACTTTATCAGGACGCGCGTGATTCGTAGCGCCGACGGGAGCCGCGACGAGATGAGCCAGCTGTTCCGCGACATCGAGGCCGAGGCCCACGCCTTCATGGCCGCCGCCGGGTATCCGCTCGACCGGCTCACCTATGCCCGCTCTGTCGACATGCGATACGCGGGGCAAGAGCACACGGTGCGGATTCCGCTCGGCGGCGAGCTTGACCGCGCAGGCATCGAAGCGCGCTTCCATGAGGCGCATGAACGCGCCTATACCTACCGGTTGGAGACGGGGATCGAGTTCGTGAACTTCCAGATCACCGCCATCGTCAGCCAGCCCGCCCCCGATCTCGCCGCGTACGCGCCACGGCCGGGGGCGCGACTGGCTCCCAAGCAGATGCGCCGCGTCGCCTTCGACGATGGGGTTTTCGACACAACGGTCTACGCCCGCGAGGAGATGCCCGCCGAGGAGGTCGTGATGGGTCCGGCGATCATCGAAGAGCCCTCGGCGACAACGGTGGTTCATCCCGGCCACCGCGCCCACGTCGACCGGCTTGGCAATCTGATGCTGGAACTGGGGGTCTAACCATGGTGCAGACGACTGGTCACATCCACACCCAAACGGACCCCTTCACGATCGAGGTGATCAAGTCGGGCTTAAATGCGATCGGTGAGGAGATGTTCATCGCCACCGCTCGCTCCAGCATGAGCCCGATCATCTACGAAGTCCTGGACTACGCGGTCGGCATCACCGACGCCGACGCCAACACCATCGCCCAGGGCAACGGGGTGACGCTCTTCATCGGCGTCCTCACCGAATCGGTGCGCTCCGTCCTCGAAAAGTTCGGCAAGGAGGGGCTGCGTCCCGGCGACATCATTGCCGTGAACGACCCCTATGGCGGCGGCGGCACCCACCTGTCCGATGTGGCGATGGTGATGCCCATCTTCTATCAGGATCAATTGATCGCCTTCTCCGCCAACAAGGCGCACTGGACCGAGGTGGGCGGCATGTCGCCCGGTTCCTGGACCACCGACTCGACCGAGATCTTCCAGGAAGGCTTGCAGTTTCCGTGCATCAAGGTCTTCGAGGAGGACGAGCCGAATGAGGCCATCGTCGATCTGATCCGGGCCAATGTGCGCACTCCGGACATGACGATGGGCGACTTCTACGCCCAGGCCGCGTCGCTCCGCCTGGCCGGTCGCCGCCTGGCCGAGCTCTGCGATCGCTACGGGCTCGACGCCGTCCAGGAGTCGATTTCGGCGATGCTGAGCCACGGCGAGCAGATCGCCTATGACGCCCTGAAGCGGATGCCGAAGGGCGAGTTCACCATGCGCATGAATATTGATGACGATGGTTTTGGCGGCGATCCGCTGCCGGTGCGGGTGACGGTCACCATCACGGACGACGAGTTCATCTGCGACTTCACCGGCTCCGCGCCCCAGGCGCGGGGACCGATCAACACCTCGTACACCGGGCTCGTCACCGGGGTCCGCGGCCTGTGGCTGGCGGTGGCCGCGCCGCGCTACCCGGTCAATGAAGGGATCTTTCGCCCGGTGAAGATCATTTGCCCGCCGGGCACGGTCTTCTCCGCCCAGCGGCCGGCCCCCACGGCCTGCTATTGGGAATCGTTGATGTACATCACCGACCTGATCTGGGGCGCCCTTGCCCCCCACATGCCGGAACGGCTGCCGGCGGGGCACTTCAACACTGTCGGCGCCTGCATCACGACCACGTCCCATCCCGACACCGACCAGTTCACGATCATGGTCGAGCCGCACGTGGGAGGATGGGGCGCCAAAGTGGACGGCGACGGCCCCGCCGCGATGTTCTGCGTCGGCGACGGTGAAACCTATAACCCGCCGATCGAAGTCGTGGAGCAACGCTTCGGGCTCGAGGTCTGCCGCTATGCCCTCAATACGGACGACGAGGGCGGCGAAGGCGAGTTCCGGGGCGGGCGGGGCGGCATCCGCGAGTACAAGATGCTGCACGCGGCTGGCGGAGCACTCACGATCACCCTGGGACGTCACAAAGAGCGGCCCTGGGGCGTGGCCGGCGGCCATGAGGGCGGCAACAACTACGCCTTCGTCAGGCGCGCCGGCGGCGCCATCGAAGGGCCGTTCGCCAAGGTCGCCCGTCTCCAATTGCAGCAAGGCGACGTCATCAGCATCCGGACCGGCGCCGGCGGCGGCTGGGGGGACCCCCGAAACCGTCCGTCCGAGCAGGTGCGCCGCGACGTGCGGGCGGGCGTGATGAGCGCCGAAGTTGCCCGCGAGGTGTATGGGGT
>JACCYK010000051.1 GCA_013696525.1 Chloroflexia bacterium | reverse complement strand
GGGGGCCGGCAACAAGGCTACTGGGTGTCCGGGCTCGTTCCGTGCCATCTGGTTCATGGCGGACAGTATCGGTGCTGGGAGCGGCATCGCGCTAGGGAACGCCGGCGGCCGAGGCCGGCATGCCGCCCGCGGTCAGGGCGGACCGGAGGCGGGCCAGCTCCAGCCGGTAGGAATCATCCGGTTGCCGCTGGCCCGGTTTGAGGGCTTCCCCCTGTTGGAGATGGTATTCGCGGAACGCCAGCTCGGCGGCGACCTGGAAAAAGCGCTGTTGCAGTTGGCGCAGCTCGCCGCCGCCCCGCGCGTCCGCCTGCCGCAGGGCGTGGCGCCGCAAATCGTCGTTGAACAGGGTCTCGTATTCGGCGGCGGTCATCGTCTGGCGCTGGACCTCTTGCGCCAGCTCGGTCCGCATGACCCGTAGCTCGCGCCGGTGCGCGATCCTGGCAATCACCAGGAGGACGACGAGGGCCGGCAGGATGAAAAGGGTGCCGCCGATCAGCACGACCTGGAAGATGCTGGTGTCGTCGCCGAGCAGGCCGGAGGTGAGGATGACGCCGCCGTTCCAGAGCAGATGCTGCAGCACCGCCAGCGTCCAGCCCAGGATGGGCACAAGGAACCGGCCGGGCCCGCGGGCATATTGCTCGCGCGACCAGCCGAGGGCGGCGCCCAGGGTGGCGCTATAGATCGCGTGGCCGAAGCCGAAGATGACGGCCCGGGCGAGGAACAGCTCCCCCAGGTCGCCGAAGCCGCCTTCCAGGTAGGCGCCGCCGAAGTAGAGGATGTTCTCCGTCATCGCGAAGCCGATGCCGACCACGGCGCCATAGACGATGCCATCCAACACGTTGTCCAGCTCGTGCCGGTGGAAGAGCAGGATCGCCAGCAAGGCTAGTCCCTTGCACGACTCTTCGACCACCGGCGCCCCGATCGCGGTCGTGATCAGGGTATTCAGGGCGGCGTCGCCGGTGTTGGCGAACGAAATGGCGAAGATCACGCTAAAGATGATGGCGAAGACCACCGCGCCGACGGCGCCCCAGCCGAAGGCGCCGATCAGCAGGTTTCGCGGCTCGACCTCGAACGGATCGAGCCGGAGCACCAGCCAGGCATAGACCGCTGCCGGCACCGCGGCTGCCAGGATGCTCACGGCCAGCCCCACGGGGTCGGGAATGGAGACGACGACGAGCGTGGCGACGCACAGGAGCAGCAGCGCCGCGACCCCGGCCCCGGCGTACCACCAGAAGCCGCGCTCGACTTGGCCCGGGATCACGGGGGGCGGTAGGACCGAACCGGTGGGAAATGGATTGCTCGACGCTTGAACCGGCTGGATCACGACTGACGCCCCTCAGAATCGCCTCGATCGAATCGGTCGCTGAACGGTAAACCGATTGCCACGGTTGGTTTGCGCCGGAACTCTTACCATATTTCGGACGCGTCTCCAATCGGCATCAGGCGGCGGACTGTTGCTAATGGCGAAAGTGGCGGATGCTGGTGAAGACCATGACGAGGCCGGCGGCGTCGGCGGCGGCGATCACCTCGGCATCCCGGATCGAGCCGCCGGGCTGGACGATCGCGGTGACGCCGGCCTCGGCGGCGGCCGCCACGCCATCGGCGAACGGAAAAAAGGCATCACTGGCGAGCGCGGCACCCGTGGCCCGCGGGCCGGCGGTCATCGCCGCCAGGTGGACGCTGACCAGCCGGTTGGGCTGGCCGCTGCCGACGCCGACCAGGGCGCGGTCGCGGGCAATCACGATCGCGTTGGACTTGACGAATCGCACCGCCCGCCAGGCAAAGCGAAGATCGGCCCATTCAGCCGCGCTTGGATCCCGTTGGCTGACCACGGCCCAGGCGGTCGGATCGTCCGGGCCGTCATTGGCGTCCTGGACCAGCATGCCGCCGCCGATGAAACGCACGTCCCACGAGGCGAGGGAGGCGGCTGGCGACGATGCCGGCATCTCGAGCAACCGCAGGTTCCGCTTGGGCCGCAACGCTTTGCGCGCATCGTCGTCAAAGGCGGGAGCGATGACGACCTCGAAAAAACTGTCGACGAGCCGCCGCGCGGTCGCGCCATCCAGCGGCCGGTTGAGCCCGACGATGCCGCCGAAGGCCGAGACCGGATCGCCCGCCAGGGCAGCGGCGAAGGCGTTCTCGACGCTATCCCGGCAGGCGAGGCCGCAGGGGATCGCGTGCTTGATGATGGCGACCGTCGAGTCGTCGAACGCGGTTGCCGCGGCCCAGGCGGCATCGGCGTCGATCAGGTTGTTGAACGACAGCTCCTTGCCCGTGAGCCGCACGGCATTGAGC
>JACCYK010000049.1 GCA_013696525.1 Chloroflexia bacterium | reverse complement strand
CCCCGTCACCACCCCCCCGCGCACCGCCACAACCCCCACGCCGCCGGCCGACGCGGGATCGATCGCCTCCTCCGCCATCAGGAAATCGGCCAGCTCGCTCGGCGTCGTGTAATCCCGGCCCGCCCGGTTGGCGAGGTAGGCACGGTTCACCTCGACGCCGCCGCTCAGCAAAGCGGCCGTCGTCGCCGCCAGGTCCGTCGCCCCGGCGAGCACGGTCCGCGCTGCCGGCACGGTCGCGGCCAGCGTCGTCGTCGCCGGTCCGTATGGCGCTTGGCGGAGGAGGCCCTGAATGGTGACGGCATCACCCGCGATCTGCCGGCCCTGGAGCACCAGTCGTTCGAGACTGATCGCGGGCCGGAATTGCGGTAACCCAGGATCAACCGGCGCCAGCCACTCGTCGTCGAACCGGAGCGCGGCCGGCTCCGCCCGCGACCAAGCCAGCAACTCCACGAGGAACCGCGCCAGCGGGTCGCCAATGGCGGCTCCGGCACCGGCCGCGTCCGCTAGATGATCGATCGCCGCTACCGCATCAAAGGTGTTGACCACCAGCCCCTCGAACCCAACCAGGTCCGCGATGCGCTCCCGGTCAATTGGCAAGCCGCTCGACGCCAGCGCGCCCGCTCCCAGCGGGCTCTGGTTGACCGTCAGAAAGCTCGCTCGGAGCCGGGAGACCGAACGCCCGAGCGGCGCGATCACGCCCCCGAGAAAGTGCGCCAGCGTGGTTGGCTGAACCGGCTGCCCGCTGGCGTGCGCTGGTATCAGCGTGAAGACATGCTCGCCGGCGACATCGAGCAACGCCCGGCGCACGACATTCACCGCCTCCGCCAGTTTCAGCAAATCCGCCCGCACCAACAGCCTCGCCACCGCCGCCACAACCTCGGCGTTGCCACGCCCCACCGCCCCGGCCCCCATCGCCGCCGCCGGGGTCAAGGCATCGAGCCGCTGATCGACCGCGGCAACCAGGGCCATGAGACCGGATGTCTCCGCCGGCGCCCCCCGGCTCACCCCATCGAGCGCCGTCAGCAGCACCGCCGCCACCGGGTCATCAAGGATCACCGTATCCCGCAGCATCACGACATGGGCCGCGATCACCCGAGTGGTTTCGCTCCACACGGCGGATCGTTGTTCCGTGGTGAGCTCGGACATCAGATGGGAATCCTCATTCCCAGGGAGCTTTGGTCAGCAGAAGCTTCCGCAAAGCATCGGTAGGCAGTGGCGGGGCATCGAGCATATCCTGAAACTGATCGAAGGCTGCCGCATCGAGCGTGACCACGGTACGATCCACGAGCACGTTCACCGCCTCGCGACTCGCCGCTTCCATCACGAATTTCGATCGACTCTTACCAACCACCCGCGCCGCCTGATCGATGATGTCACGCTCTTGCCGGCTGCACCGAAGATGTATCGTCTGGTCCCGTTTGTTCGTTTGTTGCTGTTTGTCGCGCACCATGCCACTGACCTTGCTCTAATCGCATCTGGTCCACACCACAAGACTACGCCATGTGTAGCCCAAAGTTACATCAGGGCTTTTCCGCCAAGGCGTCGTGGCGGCCGTTTCGATTCCGCGGCTAGAACGCGGCGCCGAACAGCACCCAGCGCAGGAAGTAGATGAGGAAGGCGAGGGCCACGAGGTAGAGGCCGGGGTGGACTTCGCGGGCTTTGCCGGTCGCCACTTTGATGAGTACGTAGCTGACGAAGCCGGCGCCGATGCCGTTGGTGATGTTGAACGTCAACGGCATCACCAGCATCGTCAGCACCACCGGGATGCTCTCTTCAAATTTGGTGAAATCGACGCCCCCGGTCCTGATCGTGGCGCCAGAGGGCAGCGTCATCTCCCGCTCGGTCAGCACCGCCACCATCAGCACCCCAACCACGATCAGGGCCGGGGCGGTGGCGACCGAGGGAATGGCGGTGACCAAGGCCACGAACGGCAGCGCCAGCAGGAAGAGTAGCCCGGTGACCACCGAGACCAACCCGGTGCGACCGCCGACGCTGACGCCGGCGGCGGATTCGATGTAGGTCGTCGCCGACGATGCGCTGACCGCCCCGCCCGCGATCGCGCCGAGGGAATCGACCAGCAGCGGCCGCTGCGAATCGGTCAGCTCGCCGTCCTTGTCCAGATAGCCGGCCTCGGCGCCAACCCCGATCAGGGTTCCCATGCTGTCGAAGAAATCGGACAGGGCAAAGCTGAAGATGGCCAGGATGGCGGAAAGGAAGCCAAGCTGGGCGAAAAAGCTCAAGTCGAACTGCCCGAGCAGACTGAAATCGGGTCCGGCCAGCGGTTGCGCCGGCAGGGTCGCCACCTGGCCCGGGACAAGGAACGCGACCACGGTGGCAACCAGGATGCCAATCAGAATCCCGGCCTTCACCCCCCGCGCCATCAAGACGATGGTGACGAGCAGGCCGATCATCGAGACGAAGATGGGCCAGGTATTGAGCGGCGACAGCTCCAGGAAGCCCTGGAATGTGGCGTCGGCACCGGGCGAGAACGTGATCACCCCCGCGTTGCGCAGCCCGATGAAGAGGATGAAAAACCCGATCCCGACCGCGATCGCCCGGCTCAGCGCCAGCGGCACCACATCCATCACCCACTTGCGGATGCCGAACACCACGAGCAGGGTGATGAAGATCCCCTCGACCATGACTACGCCCATCGCCTGAGCCGGGGTCAACCCCATGGCGCCGACCAGGCTGAAGGCGACGATCGCGTTCAGGCCCAACCCCGGCGCCATCGCGTAGGCCCGGTTGGTGTAGAGCCCCATCGCGATCGTGAGCACCCCGGCCACCAGGCAGGTCGAGGTCGCCACCGCCCGCTGATCGAGCCCGGCGGCGGCGAGGATGCCCGGGTTGACCGCGATGATGTAGGCCATCACCATGAAGGTGGTCAGGCCGGCCAGCACCTCGGTCCGCACCGTCGTCCCATTCGCCCGCAGTTGGAAGATGCCCTCCAAGCTACCGCCATTGAACTGCACCCGGGGCACCCCCGGCAGACTCATCTCACCCATCACCCGCTCCCCATGGGCATCCCCGGGACCACCCTCCCGCGAGACGCGCGACGCTCGCCGACGTTCATCGACCTGACCTGTACGTACAATAGTGGAGGAGACCGCGATCAGCAAGAGGGAACGCGGGTCGTTTGACAATTCGTCAACAAACTGCTTTGATCGAAATGTCGAGCGAGATCCCATCGAACTTCGGCAAGGGAGCGCTCATAAACACCTATCTGCTGTTCTCGGGTCACGCGCGCTATCGGATGGCACAACGGAACTACAGCGGCGAGGATATTCGCTATATCATCGAGCACGGTACGGTCATCTACTGGGCCGGCGCAAAATGGTTCATTCTGCGACGCCGCGACGTTCCCCGCCGCGACCGCCGACAATCGCCCGTGATGCGATTGGTTGGAACCATCGTCTGCCTTGAGCAGGGTGTGATGTCGACGGTCTTCCGCCACGAGGACCCTTTACATTACGTCTTGCGAAAGCAGAAGTATTACCAGCCAACGATGACGCGTTCGGTCACCGTTCCGTAGGGGACGATCGACACGACAGCGTAGAGCCGCAATAGACAAAGAGTTCCTTCTTGGCGGGAACTCGCTCGACCCTTCACCTCACGCGATGCCGCACCGACTAGTCCTTGCCGCGAGCCGCGCCCGCGGCCGGAACGACACGGTCCACACCGTTCCTTGCTCATTCGTCCGGTGCCTCCGCGACCTCACCCCGGAGGTCGGAGAGGGGTATCCGCTGATCGGTTTGTGCCGCTTGGAGTTGTCGCCAGAGGATGCTCAACGATTCGACCTGCTCCAGCGTGAGCGGATCGAGGTAGCGGCGGCGAACGCCGGCGGCGTGCGTTACCTGCGCCTGGCATAGGCGGGCGAAGCCGGCCTCGGTCAGGATCGCGTATGCGCCACGACGGTCTTCCGCCGATGGCTCTCGCATCACCAGCCCGTCCCGTTCCAGGCGTTCCACCAACCGGGTGATGCCGCTCAGGCTCAGCAGGACCGAGTCCGCCAGCACCGACATCCGGATTCGGCGGCCAGGGGCGTAGGCCAGCCAGTTCATCACCTCGAAGGAGGTGAGTGGCAACCCATGCGCCGCTCGCAGCTCGGCGTCCAGGTCACGGACCAGCGTCGTGTGCAGCCGGAGGAAGCCGATCCAGGCCGCAAACTCGGTCCCGTCAATTACCGGCAGGTAGCTCTTGACAGGTTCTTGTGTGGTCAAGTATATTCTCCATTAGGAATTTGCTTGCGCAAGCAAATTCATCAGTTGAGTCGAGTATGGCACGAATTGAACCCCGGTGCAATCCGCCCGCGCCGGTCCCGTCGTGGCGAAAGTCAGGAGGCAGTTGATGGGGCGACCAGTGAACCGCGATTCGCAATCCTCGGCCGTCAGTTTGCATCGTCTTCGCGAGGAAGAAACACGCATGGACATCCGACTTCCCGACCCGGCCGCATCGCTGGCAGACCGCCCGGTCGCCCGCCGATCACTCGCCCTCGGCCTGGCGGTGGGCGCCGTCGGCGCCATCGCCGGCGGCCGCACCGCGACCGCCCAAGAATCCACCCCGGCCAGCGACGCCATGGGCGGCCCCGGCCCGTCGCCCCGTCTTCTGAGCCCCGACAACAGCGCCCTGGTCCTTGTCGACTACCAACCGGGCGTCGCCCTGCTGGTGCAGACGATGGACCTGCAATTGCTCATCAACAATGTCGCCGCGATCACCGAGGCGGCGGCGGTTTTCAACGTGCCGACCGTCCTTTCGACCGTCGGCGCGGCGTTCAATCGTGACCCGCTGCTGGCGGAAGTCCAAGCCGTCTTTCCCGATCAGCAACCGACTGATCGCTCCGGTCTGAACGCCTGGGAGGACCCGGCCTTCGTCACCGCCGTCGAGGCGACCAGACGACACAAGCTCATCATCGGCGGCCTGTACACCGAGATCTGCCTGACCCTGGTCAGCCTCTCCGCCGTCGCTGCCGGTTACGAGGTCTACGCGCTGGTCGATGTCTCGGGCGGCCTCAACCACACCGCGCACAACGCCGCCATCGAACGGATGATTCAAGCCGGGGTGACTCCCGTCACCTGGATGGCCGTGATGTCGGAGTGGCAACGCGATTGGACCCGCGCTGAAACCGCCGCCGGCCTTTTCCAGGTCGCGGCTGCCCACGGCGGCGCCTACGCCCTCCAAGCCCAGCTTGCCGCCGCCCGCGGCGGCAACTGATCCGACCCATCATTGACATGCTCACCCGCTCAACTCCCCTCTCCCACGGTTTGAGAGCGGAGTTGGGGGTGAGGGCAATCGAGTTCGGAGGGCCACCGTGAGCAACTTTACCGAGGACGAGCTGAGCTACCTGCTCGGAGAGCGTCGCCTCGCCCGCCTCGCGACCGTGGGTTCCGACGGTATGCCACACCTTACCGTCGTCGGTTGGAACCACAACGCCGAGCTCGACACGATCGACATCGGCGGCCGCGACTTCGCCCAAACCAAGAAGTTCCGCGATGTCCAGCGGACCGGCGTCGCCGCCATCGTCATTGATGATGTCCTTCCACCGTGGCAGCCGCGTGGGGTCGAGGTCCGGGGTCAGGCGGAGGCGGTGGCCAGTCCATCACCCATCATTCGCATCCATCCCACCCGCATCGTCTCCTGGGGCATCGAAAACGATGAGCTCGGCTCCCGCAACGCGCGCAACGTCGGCCGCCAGATACTGGAAAAGAGTTAGCTCGAATCAATCAGTTCCAACGGTTGGGGGTAGCCCGAGAACAGACGCCAACGTGTTGCAACAGCCGGCTTTCAGCCGGGTTTGTGTTTTCAGCGCGGTGGCTTTCAGCCCCGCGCTTGGCGGCCAACCGCCGCATCTGGCATATCCCCTCGCCCTGGCGAAGACCCTTTACGCCCGCGACTTCGGGTCCAGCGCATCGCGGAAGCCGTCGCCAACGAGGTTGAAGGCCAGCACCGCCAGCAGCAGGGCCAGACCGGGCGCCAGCGAGTACAGCGGCACCACCGTCAGGTGGACCGTCCCCTCCCGGATCATCTGGCCCCAGGTCGGCGTTGGCAACGGCACGCCCAGGCCGATGAAGCTCAGGCTCGCCTCCAGCCGGATCGCCGAGGCCGTCCACAGGCTGGCGAAGACGAGCAGGTCCCCCGCCACATTGGGCAGGATGTGCGACCGCACGATCTGGCCGTCCTTGGTCCCGATCGCGCGCGCCGCCTCGATAAACTCCTTGCCTTTCAGGGCCAAGGTCGGGCCGTAGGCGATGCGGGCGAACCGCGGCGCGATGGTCAGCCCGATCGCGATAATCATCTTCTCTAGCCCGGGGCCGAGCACGGCCAGCACCAGCAAGCCGGTAATCAGCTCCGGGAACGCCAGCAAGACGTCGGTCAGCCGCATCAGCACGGCGTCGACCTTGCCGCCGAAGTAGCCGGCGATGACCCCGATCGCGGTCCCCACCACGCCGCCGAGCAGGACCGAAAAGAAGCCGACCAGCAGCGCGATCCGCGTCCCGAAGATCACCCGCGACAGGATGTCCCGGCCGCGGTCGTCCAACCCGAGCCAATGAGCATCGCTCGGCGGCTGCAACCGGGCCGGGATGTCCTGGGCGAGGGGATCGTAGGGCGCGATCCACGGCGCGAAGACGGCGATCAGCAGCAGGAGCAGGATCAGGGTTAGACCGACGACCGCGGTCCGGTTCTTGGCGAAGGTGCGCAGGGCTCGCTGCCGCTGGGAGACAAGCTGGCGGCCCCCCGCCTCGCCGCGGATGCCGCCCGCCATGACCGTCGCCCGCGCCATTAGGAGTACCGGACCCGGGGATCGACCGCGGTGTAAACGATATCGACGACGATATTAATGATGACGATGATAAGCGCGTAGATGACCATGATCGATTGCAGCATCGTGTAGTCTTTTTGCTTCGTCGCCCCGATCATCAGCTTGCCGAGGCCCGGCCGGGCAAAGACTTCTTCCACCAACACGCTACTGCCGATCAAGCTGATGGCGAAGATGCCGACCAGCGAGATGATCGGGATCAGCGCCGCCCGCAGCGCGTGCTGGAGCAGCACGATCCACTCTCGCAGCCCCTTGGCGCGGGCGGTCCGCACGTAGTCGTCGGTCAGCACGGTCAGCATCACCGAGCGCGTCATCCGGGCAATGTAGGCGGTCTCGATCAAGCCCAGGGTGACGGCCGGCAGTACCAGATAATGCAGGTTCCGCGCCGGCTCGTTGAACGGGGCATAGCCAACCGAGGGGAACAGGTCGATCTGGACCGCGAAGAAGAAGATCAACAAGATACCAAGATAAAACGCCGGCAACGATAGACCCAGCAAGGAGAAAATACGCCCCATGTAGTCGATCGGCTTGTTCTGCCGGATCGCGGTGACAACCCCGACCGGCACCCCGAGGACCAGCCCGAACAGGATCGCCGCCAGCGTCAGCTCAAGCGTGTACGGCAGGACGAACAAGATCTGCTCGCCGATCGGCCGCTCCGAGATGAGCGACCGCCCCAGGTCACCGCGCGCCAGATCGCCAAGGAAGGTCAGATACTGCACCGGCAGCGGCTGGTCCAGGCCCAGGCGCTGGCGCCGCGCCTCGACCGCCTCCGCCGAGGCGTAGTCACCCAGCGCCGCCACCGCCGGATCGCCCGGCGCCACCCGCACCAAGATAAAGATGACGGTGAAAACGGCCAGCAGGGTCGGAATCCCCAGCAACAGCCGCCGGACGATGTGTCTAAGCATGAGATGCGTTACCGATTCCGGGAGCTACGACGTTTGGAGACGGGGGTCCGTCGTTGGAGGCTGGCGGGGCGCTGGACTGCAGTCCGCGCTGAACACCGCGAAGTCCCTCCGGGACTAAACCCGATCCTGCCGCGATTGCCGTCATACGCAACCGAAGTTCGTGCCGTTGCATGACCGGATACAGCTTCCGTTCTCAGTCCCGGAGGGACTTCGTGATGCTCAGCGCGGACTTCTAGTCCAGCGCCCCGCCTCTCCCGGCAACGATGTCAGATACGAAGCGAGAACGGCGGGTGCCACGAATCGTGGCGCCCGCCGTCCGTCGCGGCTCCTACGGGTTGATCGTCGTCAGCTCGGTGATCTGCGGGTACAGGGCCAAGCTGGAGATCAGCTCGTGCCCATAATCGACGTTCTGGGTCCGGGCGTACACCTGGTTCTGGTAGTGGAGCGGCATCGCCGCCATGTCTTCCAGAATTTGGGTGTTGGCCTGCCGCCAGAGCTCGGCCTGGGCATCCGGGTCGGTCTCCACCCGCGCTTGCTCGATCAGGTCGTCGATCTCGGCATAGTGGGCGAAGTTGGTGATCGGGCTTTCGCCCTCGCCCACGATCGACGGCGAGTAGAAGAATTGCGTCAAGTAGGCATCGGCGTTCGGCCGGAAGGCGACGTAGAGCGTGATCGGGTTGACGTTCTCGCGGATCTGGGCGTGCATCGTGGCGTGGTCGACCACGTTCAGGTTGACCGTGATCCCAATCTCCGCCAGCTCCGCCTGCAGCACCTCGTAGTTGGCGCGATACGCCGACATCTCCGAGGTAATCAGGTCGACGGTGAAGCCGTCCGCGTAGCCGGCTTCGGCCAGCAGCTCCCGCGCCCGGTCCAGGTCCTGCTCATACGCCACGTCCGCCGCCGCAGCCTCCTCTTGGGTCAGGCCGCCCGGGATCAGCTCGGCCGGAACCACCGAGTAGATATTCTCCGCGACCGGCGCCCCATAGAGGGCTTGATGGTTTTCGCGGCTGATCGCGTAGGCGATTGCCTGGCGCACCAGCGGGTCGTCGAAGGGCTCGACCGTGACGTTGAAGTTGAAGAAGGCCGCCTCACCGACGCCGAAAACATCGGCCTGCAGGTTGCCCTCGGCGTTAATGCGGTCGACCCACTGCGCCTCTTGGAGGCCGGCCGCCGCGTCCAGCTCGCCGGATTGCAGCCCCAGCTCGCGGCTGCTCGTATCCGGCATGTAGCGAACCTCGACCCCGCCCAGGAGCGGCGCTCCCCGGAAGTAGTCATCATTGGCGACGAGGTTCACCGCCGTCTGTGGCGTGTAGCTCTCGAACATGAATGGCCCGGTGCCGACCGGGTTGGTCCGGAACGCCTCGTCTCCCATCGCCTCGGCCGCTTGGGCGCAGACGATGAAGCCGCCCGCGTAGTTGGCCACCTTCGGCAGGAAGAGCGTCGGCGACAACGGCGTGTCCAACGTGAAGGTCACGGTCCGCTCATCGGCCGCCGCGACCGTGATCCCGGCGTAGTCCCCGGCGAAGGCCGAGCGATCGGGATCCGCCGCCTTCTCGAAGGAGTAGACGACATCCTCGGCCGTCAACGGGTATGCCTCGGAATCGGGTCCGGGATGACACATCACGTCGTCGCGCAAGGTAAAGGTCCAGACCTGCTGGTCCCCGTCCATCGTCGGCTCGGGGATCGCCTCGGCCAAATCCGGCTCCAGCTCGGCGCTGTTGCCCGGCACGAAACGAATCAGCCCGTTGAAGATCATATCGACGACGGTCCGGTCCTGGGTGCCGGTGGCCTGGTGCGGATCGAGCGCCGCCACGTCAGCGGCGTTGACCCCAAACCGGAGCACCGGCCGATCGCCCTCCTGCGCCGCGACCAGCACCGGTAGCGACGTTACCAGGAGCAGAGCCACGGCTAGCATGGCCCCCATAAGTCGGCGCTGTCTCATCCACGACCTCCTTTGGTCTCACTCCCGCCGGCGGGAGCCCGCGTCTCGTTCGTCCGCTGTATCCCTGACCGATTCTATACCTAGGTCATCGGAGCTAACAACAGCACGACTCATTCCGCCGCTCGCGCGGGCGCCCTGGCACGAGCGTTACCGCGTTGGTTAGCCGCCGATTTGGGACATCCCGCGGACCGTCTCGCGCTCGCCCTCGGCCAAGCCGTGGCCCCATGGCTTGCGCCAGACCGCCGCCCGGATTTGGCGCAGCAGCGTCGGATCGTCCGCCCCGGCCCGCATCGCATCGCGCAGGTCCGCCTCATCCGGCCGCAGCAGGCAGAGCCGCAGCTTGCCGTCGGCGGTCAGCCGCACCCGGTTGCAGGCGGCACAGAAGGGGACGGAAACCGGGGAGATGAAACCGATGGTGCCGGCGGCGCCGGGGATGCGCCACAGCCGGGCCGGATCGGCGGCATCGGTCTCAACCGGCGCCAATGGCCCGAACTCCGCTTCCAGGCGGGCTTGGGTCTCCTCGCTGGTGACGAGCTGCTCGTCGGCGACCGTGCCGACGCCTTCCATCGGCATGATCTCCAGGAACCGGACCTGCCATGGCCGGTCGAGCGTCAAGCGCGCCATTTGGCCGACCTCGTGGTCGTTTTGTCCCTTGAGGACCACCGAGTTCAGCTTAATCGGCACGATCCCCGCCGCCTCGGCGGCCAGGATCCCCTTCCAGACCAGGTCGAACCGGCCCCCCCGCGTCATTGCTTTGAACCGGTCCGGGTCAAGGGTGTCGATGCTGATGTTGATCCGGTCCAGTCCCGCCTCCGCCAGTTGTTGGGCGTTCCGGCTGAGCAGCAAGGCGTTCGTCGTCATCGAGACTTCTTCGACCCCGGTGAAGGATTTCATCCCCCGGATCAGCTCGACCAGATTGGGCCGGATCGTCGGCTCGCCGCCCGTCAGCCGGAACTTGGTGAAGCCAACCTCGGCGAACAGCCCGACCAAACGCAACAGCTCGTCGTCGGAAAGATGCTCCTGGCGCGGCTGGAACTTCATCCCCAGCGCCGGCATGCAGTAGAGGCAACGAAAATTGCAGCGATCGGTGAGGGAAATCCGGAGGTAGGTCATCTGCCGCCCATAGGCGTCCCGCGCCTCGCGGGCGGCATTGAGCGCCGCTGGCGGGATCAGCATGAGGGGAGCGGGTTGGGCAAGTGCAACCATCGGAATCTGGACCTTCCCGCGGCGACCCGTTCGCCGCATCGACAATGGATCATCACTGAATAGTCGATCATTGACTAGGGTAGCACACTCGCTCGCCCGGTGCCGGGGTCGGTGGCTCCCAAGCTGCCCCACACCGCTATACTCACCCACCATGTCGCCTGATGCGTGGCGACGGCAATCCTTTCTCGTCGGAGAAGCGCGTCCATGATGGGAAGCCGGCCGCTGGCCTCGACCCTCGCGGCATGGCCCGTTCGATGCCGGCCCGTCTTCTTCATCGGCCCGCTCCTGGCGCTTTTGGTGACCGGTTGCGGCGCCCCTGTCGCCGTCAACGTCGGCGGTCCGGCGGACAGCGCCATAGAGGCGGCTGGACCCGATCGCGATGTCATCAGCCCCGCCGCGACCGCGCTTGGCAACAATGCCCTAGCGACCTTGCAGACCGTCGGCGGCACGGCGCCGGAGCTCGCCAACGCGACCGAGGGGACCTGGCGCTCCCGAGCCGGCTCCTTGCTCGCGGCCGAATCGAGCGTCTGGCGCACCCTAACTCGGCAAGAACGACGAATCCTGCTTGATGGCGCGATCAAGTGGGCAGCCTACGATGATCTAATCACCACCAATCCCGACCTGCCGGCGATCGCATTCCCCGTCGTGTATTTCGGCACCGAGCTCCGGCCCGACAACGAGATCCGGACCGATGACCTCGATCTCAATACGATCGTCCTGGCGCTTCCCGCCGCGAAGCTCGGCCCAGCCTTGGCCGAGGGCGAGACACAAGCGGTCATCATTGGCTCCGACGTCGTCATCCTGATCGACGACGTCGTGCTCGGACGGATCGCGCGGGGGGCCGCGCTGGACATTGCCGGGACGATAGGAACGGTCGATCAGCTCGGCCGAATCGTCCTCGCTGAGCCGGGCACCGGCATCCCCGGCAGAGCATCCGCGGCTCCGACACCCGCTCCGGCCGCGGCGACGGCGCCGCTCCGGGTCGCGGCCTCCGGCGCGCTGATCGAACGCGTACCGCGCTCCGCGCTTCCGGGAGAAGCGCTGGATACGATTGCCCTGATCCAAGCCGGCGGCCCGTTTCCGTACGAACGCGACGGCGTCACCTTTGGCAACTACGAGGAGCATTTGCCGGATGCTCCGTTTGGCTCCTATCGCGAGTACACGGTCGTCACGCCCGGCCTCGAACACCGCGGCGCCCGCCGCATCGTCGCCGGCGATGACGGCGCCGCGCTCTATTACACCGCCGACCACTATGAGAGCTTCGTTGAGGTGATCCTCCCCGATGACCAGCCGTGAGCCTGGCGAGGGTCGGTCCGCCATATTGGGCCTTGCCGGTATCCTGACCAGGGTGCGGCTGCTCATCACCTGGCTCGCCGGCGCGGCCCCGGCGCCGGAATCGCGGCCGGCGCAACCCGCGGTCAGCCTTCGCTTGGAACCGGCGGTCTTCCGCCTCGAATCGCCGCGAATGGCGCAAACGCTTATCCAGCAAGCGGTTGCCGCTGGCCTGACCGTGGCCCGTGGCGATGGGGACGGCGTGACCACGAAAGCGGAATTCCTGGCCAGGGTTGCCCGTGACCTCGATTTCCCGGATTATTTCGGCCACAACTGGGACGCCTTCGCCGATTGCCTGGGTGATTTCGCGGCCGCGCCGGGGAACGGCCGCCTGCTGATCCTGGAACACTTCGACGAGCTGGCGCGCGCTTCGCCCCGCGACTGGCGGACCGCGCTCACGATCCTCACGCGCGCCGCCGAGGAGCGGCAACACACGAGCCGCCCCCTGGTCGTGGTTCTTTCGATGCCAAGTGCCGCCGCCCCCGGCATCCCGGCTATCGACCCGTCCAGCGGACAGCCTTGAGCGGGTAACGCATGCACGCGACGCTGGGCGGCGAGGAGCGCACGACAAACGAGCATCAATGTCGCGAATTCGTCCAAGTCACGGCAGGCGCCGAACCTATGTCGTCGCCGCCAGCGGCGTCAACGTCGGGCGGTCGAGCCGCAGC
>JACCYK010000207.1 GCA_013696525.1 Chloroflexia bacterium | reverse complement strand
TCGAGCAGGGCGACGCAGCGGCTGACCGCTTCCTGTTGGAAATTCGCCAGCTTGCCCGCCACCTCGGCCGCCAGCGAGAGGTCGAGGAACCGGCCATAGGCGGCGTCGAGCGCTTTGATGAAGACCTGCCATGGCGTGTAGCGGCGGCCAAACAGCACACAGCTTTCCAGCAGCCGGATGAACTCGGCCTTGCACTCCTGCCCCTCGTCCCATTTGCCGTCGAACCAGCCTTCCAGCTCCGTCACCAGTCGCTCGTCGTGGCTGGCCAGGTTCAGCTCGATGTTGTTGGTCAGGCCGCCCTTGGTCAGGTTGCTCGACCCGACGGTGGCGAAGGCCCCTTCGTCGCCGCGGAACAGGTACGCCTTGGCATGCAGCCGGGCCGAGCTGGCGGTGCGGTGACTGAGCACCTGGCCCTCCGGCACGCGGCCGGCTTTGTCCGCCAGGTATCGGCGCATCGCCACCTCCGGCCGTTCCAGGAAGGTAACCAGGGCCAGCACCTTGTCCCAGGCGGCCAGATTGAACGCCTCCAGGCTGGCCGGATCAGTGGCGCCGGCAGCCAGCAGCGCCTTCCGCTCCTCGTGGCTGAGCAACAGCCAGGGATAGTCGCCTTCGAGAAACGAGTACCAGTCGATCGCTTCGCCCGGCCCGGCCAGGTCGTCATCATCCGTGGGCGCCCCCAGCCGATCGCTGGGACCGCGCCGGTTGAGGAACGGCCGCTCCCCCAGCAGGATCCGCACCTGTTCGGCCGCGGCAATCTGATCCTTGATGGCCGCGAACCCATCCGGCGTCAGATACGCGGTCGCGATCGCCGCCTCTCGCGGATTGAGCGTCGCCAGCACTCCTCGCAGATGCTGCTCCATTGTGCCGGTAAGGACATCGTTCGAGATCAGCAACGGCGAATCGGCAGCCACCCTAGCCACGATGCGTCACGTTTCCCGGCTCGGCTAAAGCCGAAACCGGGTGTTTGCTTCCGCGCCCCCGCGGCGATCGTGCCCAGTCCTGATAGGACTTTCCGGTACTCAGCGCGGAATTCATTCCAGCGCCCCGCGACCGCGCGGCGTCGATCCTCGCACCATTTCCCCGGATTCCGTGGACGTTACGCACCATCGTCTGTCTCCGCTGGGTCATCCTCGTCCTTATCCAAGGACAAGGAACTGCGAAACACCTGGCGCCCCAAGTACCAATCCCAGATTAGCTCCGATTCTGCAATGGACAATTTCAGTTCGAGCCGCGATGCGTCATGGAGTTCTTCGCATGGAGCGGCCCACTGAGGAAACTGGTTCACCGAGCTTGGCACGGGGAGCGTGCCGACAACATTCTCGGACCGCAACTCAAGCCACCCGCCACGGAGCTTTGTTGCGATCTTATCCAGCAGCCAGAATACAACGGGGGAGTTGAGGTATGAGCAGAGCGAGAGGCTAACACCAGATATGAGATACGCCTTATTATTCGTGTAGAACCCCGAGTCATCGTAAGCAAAGTTGCTCTCAACCGGATCATTATTTTCTGGCCACAGCACCTTCGGCTTCGCGAACTCGGCGTAGTAGGCGCAGGCGCGAAGCTCCCACCAGTAGCGTCCTTGGTCGGCCCGCGGCCGCAGCGCGAATTCTCGCTCGCACAGATGGTCATAAATTGCCGGGTAGGTGCCGGCAAAGATGCGGCGGGCTTCGGCATAATCCGCCGCCTGCCCCCAGGCGTTGGCCGCATCACGATCACCGCTGTTCTGAATCGCGATCACGTACAGCCCGGCCCACTCCGGCCGCCAACGCTTGATATCCCGCCCCCGCAGCCACGGCTTGATGACCTCGGCCGAGCGCGGATCGGCGGCGATGAGCGCGTCCCGTGTCGCCTGGTCGATGACGAACGCTTTGTTCAGTCCAGTCTTGATTCCGTAGTACATCCGGCCATTGACGTACTGACCAAGCGGCGTGCCTTCGTTCATCAGCCGGTCGAACAGGCGGACCAGCACCGGGTCTTCCAGGATCCAGCCCTGGCCGCGTAGCAGGGCTTGCGGGTAGTTGGCGGCGCCGGCTTCCCGGATGAGCTCCGGCAGGTCGTCCAGCTCGGTGCGGACGTTGTCGACGTTCACCGCCCGCCCGTCACCTCGCAATCGTCGCCGCACCGGCAGGTTCAGGTCGGCGGCCACGATCGGGTGCCCGGTCTCCGGCTGCTCGCGCTTTTGGCCGATGAAGATCGCCGGGTAGGCCGCGGCCGAAAAGACCGGCAGATCGCCAAAATCGATCACTTCCGCGATCCGCGTCTTCGTTGCCAGCGCCTGCCGCGGCCGCTCGCCATAGGCAGCCCGCATGTACTTGTTGCTGGTGATGAACGACAGCCAGCCCCCCCTCCCGCGCGATCTGTAAGGCGCGGGCGAAGAACGAGACGTAGAGATCGCCGGTCCCGGCGTAGAACTCCTGGAATGCCGCTTCGTAGGCCCGCTGATCGACCGGCGAAATACTCTCCTGCCGCACATACGGCGGGTTTGCCACCGCGATATCGAAGCCGCCCCGCTCGACGAAGATCTCGCGAAAGACCAGCGGCCAGAGCAGCGGTTTCAGCACCGGCGCCTCGGTGTCCAGGTTCGCCCGCATCCGCTCCAGGGAGTCCAGCTCGGCGTCGACCGCCGTCACCGCTCGCTGACTTGGCCGCGGGCGCATGATGAGGGTCCGGCGGCGGTATCGGGCGTCGTCAATGGTGCGCTCGAGCTGCATGGCGGCGATCGCGCGCTGCAATGACCGGATCTCGTCGCCGTGCCGGCGCACCCGGCGCCCCGATCCCTCCCGGTCAGCCTCTCGATACTGGCCGATGGCCCGATCGAGCCGCTCCAGAGACCGCTGCATCTCGAGCTCGGTCTGGACATACGATTCCGGCAGCGATTGCCGGAACGCCACGGCTCCCACCCGGTCCACCAGGCTGTCGCCGGCGACGACCCGGAACTCCAGGTTCGGCAGGGCCGGAATGTCACGCTGCTGGGTCAGGTCATACTCGATCACCAGCGACAACCAGAGGCGCAGCCGGCAAATCTCGACCGCGGTGGGATTGAGATCGACGCCGTGCAGCGACCGGGTCACCGCGTGCCGTTTCCACAGGTACACATCAGCCGAGCCCCGGTCAATCTGAGCATCGAGCGCGGCCGACCGGATGCCCCGTCGCAGCAAGGTGATCTCTTGCAGCATACCGACCAGGAAGGCGCCGGAGCCGACCGCCGGGTCGATCACCGTCACCCGCTCCAGGGCGCTGGTCAGGACCCGCTCTTGGGCGTGGCTCAGGTGCAGATCGGTCGTCTCCCAATCGACCGCCTCGTCGCGCAGCCGGTCGAGCGTCTCCTGGGAGACGCCGTGGTCGCCGGTCTGGTCCACGAGATAGCCATCGAGCGCCCGCCGGCACATGTAGCGAACAACCTCGCGGGGGGTGTAGTAGGCGCCGGTTTGGTGCCGGTCGTCCTCTTGATACAGATTCTCGAACACCTTGCCCAGCAGCTCCGGGTCGGGATCGACGCTCTGGTCGTCCGGCGTCGATTCCTGGGTTGTAAACCGGTACCCCCGGAGCAACCCGAGCACGGTCCGGTGTCGTTCTTGTCGGCCCGGTCCCTGGTCCGGGTTGTCGATCGCGGGGTCGAACAGGGCATCCGGCAGGACGATGGCGTGCTGGCGAACGTCGTCGCTGTCGACGCCGAGGAGGGCGTGCTCGAAGGCATCGGCGTCGGCCCGGAACAAGCCGCCGTCGAGATACGGAACCGACCCGCCCAGGGCCGCCATCGCCGCCTTGTGCCGGGGATCCTCGGGCGGGCGCCCCACGGCATCAAAGAAGAGCGGCACCAGGACTTCGGAGAAGTACGTGTTGCCGGGCTTCGGTCGGTTCCGGAACAAATCGACCAGGAATGTGGTCGAACCGGGCAGGATCTCCTCCCCCAGCCACCCTTTCTGTTGCAGGAACCAGAGGAACAAGAGCCGGCTGAGCTGGCGCGTGGCGAACGACGTGACGTTGAGCTGAAACTGCTTCACCTCATCGGAGGGGTTGGCGGCAGTGAGATCGGCCACGGTCCACTTGGCCAGCTCCGGATGGACCGGGTTGTGCTCCAGCAGCGCCACCGCCAGGCGGTCTCGCAGAGCGCGGAACTCGTTGTAGAAACGGTCGGTCACCCGCTCGACGTCGAACGCCTGGTTCCAGCGCCGGGCAACCGCCTTCAGCGAGGTCTCGGGCGCGATGTTCAGCTCGTGCAGCAACTCCACCTGAT
>JACCYK010000032.1 GCA_013696525.1 Chloroflexia bacterium | reverse complement strand
CCGTCACCTGCTCCGGCCCCAGCGACTGCTGCTTCAGCGACTGCGACTTTCACAGCGGCACGCGGGTCTGTCTCTCCAACTTCGGCGGCCGCTGCAAACGAGATGTTGATTGCGGCAACTGCTATCTCAGGGGCAACTGTGACGGCGCCTGCTTCAACGGCCAATGCCTTGTCTAGGCGCGGAGTGAGCGGTCCGGGCGGGTGACGAGGCAGGCACGCCCGGCCGCCGACCCCGCCCTCGGACCGGCTGAGGCCGGGCAACCACGACGACCGCGAATAGAGCGGTTTTTAAGCGCGCACTCATGCCCCTCAAGCTGTAGTTGTGTCCGTTTGTCCGGCTCCCCTATACTGCCGGGCGGAATTTGGACGCCAGGCGGCCGGTTTGATGGGTATACCGAACCCCCGGCATCGCGACAACGAGGGGCAGCGGACAATGAACTTCGATCTCACCGATGAACAAGTACAGGTCCGCGATATGGTCCGCGAATTCGCCGGCCGCGAGGTCGCGCCGTACATCCGCGAGTGGGACGCCAACGGTGAGTTTCACCGCGAGGTGCTCGACCAGATGGGTGAGCTCGGCTTGCTCGGTTTGCCGATCCCGGAGGAATACGGCGGCGCCGGCTTTGACTATGTCAGCCTGGCGCTGGCCTGCGAGGAATTGGAGTACGTCGACACCTTTCTCCGCGTCATCATGAGCGTCCATGTCGGCCTCAACAGCCTGGCGCTCCTCCAATGGGCGACCGAGGAGCAGAAGCAGCGCTGGCTAATGCCACAGGCCAAGGGGGAGAAAATCGCCACCTTCGGCCTGACCGAGCCAAACGCCGGCTCCGACGCCGGGGCGATCGAATCGACCGTGGTCCGCGACGGCGACTCCTACATCCTCAACGGCGCCAAGATGTGGATCTCGCTGGCGGCCATCGCCGATCACTTCCTGGTCTTTGCCTCCCACGATCGCGGTTTGAAGCACCGGGGGCTGACCGCCTTCATGGTCGAGCGCGGCATGGAGGGCTTCACCACCGGCACGATCAAGGGCAAGCTGGGCGTCCGCGCCGGCAACACTGGCGAGCTGGCCTTCAACAATGTCCGGCTGCCGCTCGAAAACCGGATTGGTGAGGACGGCGAAGGGTTCAAGATCGCGATGAGCTGCATCGACCAGGGCCGGTTCACGGTCGGCGCTGGCTCCAACGGCTTGACCCGCGCCTGCCTCGATGCCAGCGTCAAGTACGCCAACGAGCGGGAGACCTTCGGCCAGAAAATCGGCAAGCACCAGCTTGTCCAGCAGATGATCGCCAAGATGGTCGCCGGCTACCAAGCATCACGCCTGTTGACGATGCAGGCAGCCGAGCTGAAAAACCGCGGTATCCGCAACACGAAGGAAACCTCGCTGGCCAAGTGGTACGCCTGCGACGTGGCGGCGCAATCGGCCGACGACGCGATCCAGGTCCACGGCTCGTATGGCTACTCGAACGAGTATCCGGTCGAGCGCTTCTGGCGCAACGCCCGCGGCGCCGTCATCTACGAGGGCACCCGCGAGATTCACACCCTGATCCAGGCCGATTACGCCCTCGGCTACCGCGAGGACAAGCCGCTCCGCTGCCCGCAGCCGCCCGCCCCCGGCTTCGCCGAATCGCGTGAGCTTGTCGGCGTGAGCGACTAGCCGTCGAGGCGAGCGAAGGCGGGCGCGTAAGCCACCTCACCGGTCGGTGTCGGTAGTGGCTCCCCGCCCAGCGCCACGACCATCCAGTGCGGTCCGGCGTACGGCGTCGTGTAGCCGGCGGCACGCTCGACGCTGAATCCGAATCGCTCATAGAAGCGTGGATCGCCGAGCAGAAAGACCGCTTGCCATCCGTCGCGGGTGGCTCGGGCGAGGCCGGCTTCAATCAGGCGGCGTCCAATGCCGGTTCGCTGGCGGTCAGGCGTCACCGCGATCGGGCCAAGACCCAGCGCCCGGAACGGGGCGGTCATCGGCGAGAAGGCAACGTGACCAACCAATCGGCCAGCCTCGACCGCGACCAGGGAATAGGTCAGACCACCGTCAGCGCGCAGCAGGTCGACGAGCCGGGCTTCGGCCGGTCCCGGGAAGGCGGCGTCTACCACCTCGCGGATGGCGGCGATGTCAGCCTGAGTCTCGTCGCGAACGATCACCGGCGACCCCAGGGCAGGCTATCAAGCCAGGCGAGGAGCGCCTCGGTCTCCAAGATGCCGCACTGGAGCACGAGGTACTGCGGGCACCCATCATCAACCTGGGCTTCGAGCTGACGATAGTACGCCAACCGCTCCTCGATTCGGAACCGGTGCGCCCGCACGAACCGGGCAAGCGTTTCGTCGTCCAGATGCTCGGCGAACGACAGCTTCAGGTGCAGCGGCGAGCGCAGCGTCTCCGGGCCGGGCATCTCTCGCAACCAGGCCAGAAACGCCGTCCGGCCCGCCTCGGTGATCGAGTAGGGCACCTGCTCGCGGACGCCTTTTTCGCCGGCTTCGATGAAGCCATCCTCCGCGAGCTTGGCCAGCTCGCGATACACCTGACTCCGGTTGAGGTTCCAGAAGTCGCACAGCTCGAACTCCGCCGTCTGCACGATCTGCCAGCCGGTCATTGGCCCCCGCAAGAGAAATCCGAGCAGGGCCGCCGCGGTCGAATTCACGTTAGCCACTTGACATTCCACTTTCATCGGTCATAATGGACGGAGATGGACCGTCCATCATCACCGGTTATTATACGCGATCAGCCGAACAGGAGCAGACCATGGACGTGGAACGAGTCAAGTGCGAGGCGGCCCGGCTCAGCCCGTGGACGCATGTCGCCACGGTCGGCGCCGACGGTAATCCGGACGTTTCCCCGGTCCATCCCGCTTGGGAGGGCGATACGATCTGGTTCATGGCCTACGGCTCGAGCGTCAAAGTTCGCAATATCGCGCACCACCCCAATGTCGCGATGCACTGGCAGGTGACTGAAGCCGGGGACGGAGTCGAGGTCTGGGGTCCGGCGGAGGTGTTCACCGACCTCGATACCAAGCGGCGGCTGTGGAACGGCGTCTTTTCCTATGACCTCAATCTCTTCGCGCCGGGCGGCCCCGAGGGCTCGCCGGAGGTCGCGTTCGTGGCGGTGCGGCCCGAACGGGCGCTTTATCTGGTCAACTATGGCATCGATGGCCGGTACACCTGGTCAGCCTGAACCAGTCCAACTCGGCCGTGAAAGGGTGGGAGAACAGGTTACACTAGCAGCCGCTTGTCTGCTCGGCGACGCTCGGCCTGACCTTGCGGCGCCCGCGAAAGGTTGCTCACATCAATGTCGACGTCAGCGCACAGCGTCATTCTCAGCGGCGTCCGGACCCCCTTCGGCCGGCTCAACGGCGCCCTCGCCAGCCTGACCGCGGTCGATCTCGGCGCCATCGCGATCAGGAACGCGATCACCCGCGCCGGGATCGAGCCAGGCGACATCCAGAACGTCGTCATGGGGCAGGTGCTCCAGGGAGGCGCCGGCCAGAACCCGGCCCGCCAGGCCGCGTTCAAGGCCGAGATCGACAAGACCGTCACCGCCGAAACGGTCAATCGAGTCTGCGGCTCCGGCATGCGGGCGATCACCCTCGCCGATTCGCTGATCAGATCCGGTGACTACCAGGTGATCGCGGCCGGCGGCATGGAGAGCATGTCCAACGCGCCCTACGTCCTCCGTAAAGCCCGCGCCGGCTACCGGATGGGCGACGGTGTGCTCGAAGATATGATGATCGGCGATGGCCTCCAGTGCGCCGTGGCATGCGTCCACATGGGCATCCACGGCGGGGATGTCGCCGCCGAGGAGCGCGTCGGCCGCGAGGAGCAGGATGCCTGGGCCCTGCGCTCGCACCAGCGAACCCTCGCCGCCCGCGACGCCGGGCTGTATGCCGACGAGATCATCCCGGTGGAGATCAAAGAGCGTTCAGCGATTGTTGTCGTTCGCGACGATGAATCACCGCGACGTGACACCAGCGCCGGAGCGCTCGCCAAGCTGAAGCCGGCATTCGACTCGGCCAGCACCGTCACCGCCGGCAACGCGCCCGGCATCAACGACGGCGCGGCGGCGGCGATCATCACCACCGCGGCATGGGCGGCGGAGCGAGGCTTGAGCCCGTTGGCAACGATCATCTCCCATGCGGCCGCCGCCTGGGATGTCCCCTATCTCGCCTACACACCCGCCATGGCGGCCGAAATCGCGCTCGAGAAAGCCGGGCTGACCGTCGGCGAGATCGACCTGTTCGAGATCAACGAAGCGTTCGCCAGCGTCTCGATCATCTCCTCGCGCCGCCTGGGAGTTGACCCGGAGAAAGTGAATGTACATGGCGGCGCGGTCGCGATTGGACACCCGATCGGCGCCAGCGGCGCCAGGATCGTCATCACCTTGGCCCACGAGCTGCGGCGACGCGGCGGTGGCATCGGCCTGGCCGCGATCTGCTCCGGCGGCGGTCAGGGTGACGCGATCATCCTGCGAGTGGACGGGCATGCCTAGATGACAGGCCCGCTCGTGCTTACGCTCGGTGAGCTGGAACCAACGATCGCGGCGGATGTTTACCTCGCGCCGAACGCTGTCGTCGTGGGCGACGTCACCATCGGCGCCGGCTCAAGCGTCTGGTTCAACGCCACCATCCGGGGCGACGTCGCTCCCATCCGGATCGGGGAGCGAACCAGCATTCAAGATGGCGCGGTGCTTCACCTCGACGAGGGAACGCCCTGCGTTGTCGGCAACAACGTGACAATCGGCCACAACGCGATCGTGCATGGCGCCACGATCGAGGACGGGGTCACGATCGGGATGGGCGCCGTGGTCTTGTCACGCTCCCGAATTGGCGCCGGGGCGATCGTCGCCGCTGGCGCGGTCGTGCTTGAAGACACGATCGTGCCGCCGGGAATGCTCGTGGCGGGTGTCCCGGCGCGGGAGAAACGACCCCTCTCGGCCCAGCAGCGGGCCGCGTCGATGGACAACGCCGCCCGCTACGTGCGCTATGGGGCACGCTACCGCCAAGCGTGCCGGCCCGTGCGATCAGACCCGGCAGGAGAAGAGTAAGCATGGCCGTCGATGTCGAGATCGCCAGTGCGGTCGCCATCCTCACCCTGAACCGGCCCGAGGCGCTCAACGCCTTCAACACGGCTCAGATGGAGCGGCTTCTGGCCGCCCTGCGCGAGATTCGGGGCAATGACGTCGTTCGCTGCGTCGTCGTCAGCGGCGCCGGCGACCGCTCGTTCGCCGCCGGCGCCGATATCAAGGAAATGGCCGGGATGTCGCAATACGAAGGGCTCGCCTTCGGCCGGCTCGGACACGCGATCACCAAGGGGCTAGCCGATCTGCCGCAACCGACGATTGCCGCGGTCAACGGCTTCGCCTTCGGCGGCGGCTGCGAGCTGGCGCTGGCGGCGGATATCCGCCTCGCGGCCGATACGGCCCTGTTCGCCCAACCCGAGGTCTCGCTGGGCATCCCACCCGGCTGGGGCGCTACTCAACGGCTGCCCCGCCTGACCGGCCCCGGCCTGGCCGCCGAGCTGATCTTCACCGGCCGCCGGGTCGACGCCGCCGAAGCGCTCCGCATCGGCCTCGTCAACGCGGTCTATCCCGCCGCCGAGCTCCAGGAGGCGGCGCTGGCGATGGCGGGGACGATCGCGGCGGCCAGCCCGCGGGCGAATCGGGCCGCCAAGCAAGCGATGGCGACGGCCTTCGGCAGCTCCGTCGCCGCCGGCCTCGACAGTGAGCTGGCGATGTTCGCCGCCAGTTTTGGCACCGCCGACCAGCGCGAGGGCATGCGGGCATTTGTCGAAAAGCGCAAGCCAAGCTTCGCTCGCGGCGAACCGCTCACGGGACAAGATAGGACTCCACCCGGCCGCTGATGACATGGTCAGCCGGATCGTCCGTGATCGTCAGCATCCCTGTCTCGGACCCGGACACGGGTAAGACGGGAAATGTCACGCTCACCTCGTCGACCGCTTGTCCGCCTGCCGCCGGCACCACTTCGAACCGCGCGGTCACCTCGCGGGCGCCCACGGCCCCGACGTTCCTGATGGTAAACGGAATGTGGAATGCGTCCTGCCGCCGTTCGACCAGGTCATCCGCGATCGAAATCTCGAAGGCGGCGACGGCGCCCGCGGGCCGGCTGAAGTGCTGCACGATCGCGACCGAGGCAATGGCGACGACAATCAGCACGCTCACCGCGAACGTGGTTCGCTCGGCGATGGTCCAGCCATTCCGGCCCTCCCGCGTTTCATCCTCCGCGTCATCTTGCCCGGCGCTCACCACGCTCCCTCCACCGCCAGTCAGACCGCGAGCCGGCCGGCCGCGCCGCCGATGGCGGCTGGCAACCCGATCACAATCACCTCGGCGTAGATCAGCTCCCAATCGGTGCCCGGTCCGATCTGCCCAAACAGCCAGAGGGTGCCGGCCCCCACCACGAGCGACACCAGATAGGCGACCGCGGTTTCGGTCGCCGGATGCTGGAGCAGCCCGGACGACGCCCGTCGCCGCGATTGTCCCGTGAAGTCGGCGACAAAGACAATGCCATAGGTGACCAGCAGAGTGAAGAGGATCAGGGCCGGCAGGTAGAGCTCCGGCAGTTCGGTCGCCAAGCGCCGCACTTCTTCGGTGGGGGCAATGTTGAAACAAAAGAAGAGGGCGCCGGCCGCGGTGGCCCCCAGCTCGAGCAGGGTCCGTGGCGGTACATTCGCCAGGCTAGTGCTCGATTGCTGTGCTCCTTCGCCATCCGACTCTTCCTCGGTCCGGGAGTCGTTCCGCGAGATCAGATGATTGGCGATCGCGATCCCCAGGCTGATCGGAATCGCGGCGACGACGATGCGGCCGACGCCGATGCCAAGCGGGTCACCGAGCCGGATCCGATACAACACGACCAACAGCAGCCCGGCGCTGACAATCGCCAGCGCCGTCGTTTCCAAGGCGTCAGAAAAGTGATGGGCGCCGCCACCGGCCCCCTGCCGAAACCCAGCCCAGACGACGCAGCCAAGGTTGAGCGCATACGCGACCACGAGCAAGAGGAGAACCTGAAGTGGAGGAATCGTGGCGCCGAGCGTCCACACCTCCGAGGTGTAGATCAGCGGCGTGCCGATCAGGAGGCCGCCAGTCATGCCGCGGACGACGTCCTCCGCCTCTTGCTGCCATCCTCCCTTCTCAGCGGCTATTCCGGCCACGGCATCTTGCTCGCTCCGCTGCCCGCTCGCAAACCGTCGCGGCAATCGGTGACGACCACCGCCGCCGTCCCATTGTAGAAGGGAACGATGGTGACCGCGGGCCACCGCGGCCGGCTTCCGCCCCGTGGGGCGGGACCAAGCGGGACGTGATAGCCTCAGGCGACGAATGACGATGAGGTGCCACGGAGGAGTGTAACGGTGCGTTTTGAGGGAAAAACCGCGATTGTCACGGGAGCGGCGCGCGGGATCGGCGAGGCCGTCGCCCGGCGCCTGACCGCCGAGGGCGCCCGCGTCCTCATCGCCGACATCGACGAGGCCGCGGCGACGGCGACCGCCCGCGCCGTCGGCGAACAGGCGGTGCCACACTGGCTCGATGTCACCGCCGCCGACTCCTGGGCCGCGGCCGCCGAGCGGGCTATGAGCGAGTGGGGCCGGATCGACATCCTGGTCAACAACGCGGGCATTGCCGGCCGCTCCGCCCCCGCCTGGGAGCTGTCGGTCGAGGAGTGGAGCGAGGTCATCGCGATCGACCTGACCGGGGTCTTTCTTGGCTGCCGGGAGGTGCTGCCGGCCATGCTGAGCGCCGAATCGGGCCGGATCGTCAATATCGCCTCGATCGCGGGGAAGGAAGGCAACCCCAACGCGGTACCCTACTCGGCGGCGAAAGCCGGCGTCATCGGCCTCACCAAAGCGGTCGCCAAAGAAGTCGCGAACCGCGGCATCCTGGTCAACTGCGTGACGCCGGCGGTGATCGAGACCCCGATCCTGGCCCAGGTCAGCCAAGCGCACGTCGACTACATGACCAGCCGGATCCCGATGGGCCGGGTCGGCCAGCCGCACGAGGTGGCGGCCCTGGTCGCCTTTCTCTGCTCGGACGATCTCACCTTCGCCACCGGCGCCGTCTACGACCTCTCCGGCGGCCGGGCAACGTACTAGACCGCGTAGTACTCGATTCCATCTCGTCCGATCATGCTTTTCGGGTCAAATAAGCCACTGGCGCCAAGCACTCCACCAGGTTGGAGATAGCAATGAACGAGGAAGGCAAAGTTGTCGTTTTCGTCGAAGAACTTGATCGTGATAGTCTCAGTGCCAGCGGGCTGATCGGCTGCCATACAGCGGGATTTCTTCTTCAGGCAGCAGGTGTAGCTATGGCGAAGGGCGCGATTGATGCAGTCTTCATCTGAAAATCGGAATCGAATCTCCCTTTCCGTGGTTGACGCGCGGACGGGATCCGTCGCGTCGGAAGGAGATTTCGGCCTTGAGGAGCATTTGCGCAAGTTGCTGACTCGATCCCTGGACATTCCCGGCTTCAGGCAGTGGTTTGCCAGCGCCCTATGGGCGATCGAATCCAAGGCGGATGAGGACACGATCGAGTTTGCCTCCCTTGTCGAAAACCGGATCGCGGAGTACGCGCACGGTTACGTACCCGATCAGGTCTTGCTTGCTACGTTGCGGGCGGATGTCGCGGCGCGCACCGGGGCGGGTTAGCCCTGGCGGTAGATCTGGTACGACTCGGCCAACCGTTCGAGCGCCGGCGCGGTGAATGGGTTGGTGACGCAGATCAGGTGAGCCACGCCGGCCGCTTCGTGGGCCCGGAAGCCGGCGGCGATCTCCTCGGCGGTGCCGGTCAGGTAGTAGTTTGTATCGTTGACATTCTCGGGGACGTCGCCCAGGTCGGGATAGGCGACGGTGACGCCGACCGTGATGTCAATCGATTTCGGGTCACGGCCGACCTCGACGCACGCCGCCTCCAGCTTCGCCACCCGTTCCGGCAGCAGGGTCGGCAACCCAATCCAGGCCGTGTTCCAAGCATCGGCGTACTTGGCGGTCAGCCGCAGCATGCGCGGCTTCGACCCCGCGATCAGGATCGGCGGACCTCCCGGTCGTGGTCCCCGCGGCAGGCTGACACAGTCCGGCGCCTGGTAGTAGGTGCCGGTGAAGTCGACAGCGCCCTCGCGGACCAAGGGGGCGATGATCTCCATCGACTCCTCGAACCGGCTCGCCAAGTGGTCGAAGGGAAGGCCAAACGCCTCGAACTCCGGCTGGTGCCAGCCAGCGCCGAGGCCGAGGATCAGCCGCCCATCGCTGAGATCATCGAGCGCGTCAACCATCTTGGCCAGCACGGCGGGGTTACGAAACGCGGTGCAGAGCACGATGGTGCCGATCTCGACCCGGGAGGTTGCATCGGCCAGTCCGGTGAGGAAGGTCCAAGCTTCCCAGACGCCGCGGGTCGGCGCTTCCGGAAAACGGTAGACGAGGTGGTCGAAGATCCAGAGCGAATCGAACCCGGCCCGCTCGGCGTTGACCGCCATCTCCCTGATCTGCCGATAACGGTGAACCGTGCCATCATCTTGTTCCGCGATCGGCAACGCGATTCCGATTTTCACGCTCTTCCCCCATGTGCTTGAACGTCGCCCACGCCTGAACGCTGAGAACGACTCGTGGATCGGTGCCAACCCCGCTGAATCGACGTCGCGTCATTCTACGATCGCCGGCCGATCCTCGTCGATGCCGGCGCCGGTCAGGCCGCCTGGCGGGCGACCGTCCACCCGGGCGGACGGTCAGCGAGCGCCGGGCCACGGGATCCAGTCGTCCGGCCGTGTCGGGGTGGGCGCGGTACAATGCCGGAAGGTGCGCGGACGCCAGCCGCCGAGCCGGAATCGAACGCGGGTCGCCCCCGCGGCAGCACGGAGGTTTCTTCGCCATGAGCCCAAGTCTGGGCCGCCACACGACAACCGGCAACGCCGCCGCCCGCGTCCCCGAATGGCGCTTTTCGCTGAAAGGCTCGCCGCGGCACTACGACGACGTCCTGGGCATCATCGAAAGCACCGGGATGGCCGATGTTTACTTCGGCGAAGCCTTGACCTACGAGCGCGGCGCTGGCGTCGCCCTCTGGCGGGTTCGGGCCCAGGAATTCGATTGGATCCCTGCTCTCTACGCCTGGTGGGCGGAGCAGGAGCGCATCGAGCCGGTTCAGTTCACGTTTCATCTCTACATCCCGCCCGAGCTGAAGTACCCGGCACTCGACCTGCGCAACCACTTGCCAATGGATGTCGCGGCTTACATCCGCACCCACGCCCCGAACGACTAACGACGCCGCCATGCCACCAGAACCAGGTGAGCAACAGCGAACCGCCCCGGACTAGTCCGGGGCGGTTCGGCGCGTCAGTACGGTCCGTTGCCTGATGACGGTGCGCTTCGTTTCAATCGCCAGCGACCTTAATGGTCACGGTGGCGACGTCCGCGTCGCGCTCCATCCCTGGCACGACCACGACCGGGGTTCGCTCTGGGTGTGTCTTCCAACAGTCCGTCAGCGATTCCGTGGCGCAACAACGGGCTACCTCGAGATCATTGTGGAGGGCCCAGCCCAGCGCACATCGCATGGTCCGCGGCCGGCGACCCTGATCACCGCGGACTTGCCCGCCGCCGAGCATTGAACACCCAAAGTGCCCCGGCTCCGCCGATTCGTCCTCTTCATCGAAGAGGCGGCGTCGCTCGCGGCTCATGTCTGATAACCCCTCTCTGGGCAACCTCCATCCGCCGCCTCGGCCCTGCCGAAACGCCTTCGCGCGATCGTGCCGCTTCCTTCCAACAAGCGATCATGACGGCGCCGGGACGGAGATCGAGATGATGACAGACCACGCCTTCGGTCCATCATGCCGGGAGCCAATGCCCAATCTTGGTTCCCAGATGAGGTGCAGTATACCTGATGCGCTCCGGTCGAGCCCTTATAGGTCCCCGCCATCCCACGCCGGCCCGGCCAGGGGAGACCGTCAAGCAGCTGGCGGGCGACAAAGAGCGCATTCCCTGGCCGTTCCGCGATCCGGCGCGAAAAGTACGCGTACCACTCGGTGCCGTACGGTACGTACACCCGCACCCGGTAGCCCTGGCGCGTCAGCGCCGCTTGAGCATCGCGGCGGACTCCGTACAGCATCTGGAACTCGAAGCGGTCCGGCGCGATCTCGTGCCGCTTGGCGTGGGCGCGGGCCGCCGCGATCAGTGCCGGGTCGTGCGTCGCCAGGGCCGGGTAGGTGCCGGCATCGAGCAAGCGGCGCATCAGCGTCCCGTAGGCGGCATCAATGTCGTCGCCATTCGTATAGGCGACGGTTGCCGGCTCGGCGTAGGCGCCCTTCACCAGCCGGATCCGAATCCCACGCCGCAGCAAGCGTTCGACGTCCTCCGGCGAGCGATACAGGTAGCTCTGGATGACCGTGCCGATCGCGCCGGGGAAGCGATCGTGCAGGCGCTCGGTGATGGTAATGGTCCGTTCGGTATAGTCCGACCCTTCCATGTCGATCCGGACGAATCCGCCGACGCGATCCGCCACGGCGACGACCGCCGCTACTTGCTCAACCGCTGCTTGCTCATCCAGGTCCAGCCCAAACATCGTCAGCTTGATCGAGATATTCGGTTCCAACCCGGCCCGGTGCAGCTCCTCCAGGGAGTCGATGGCAGTATCTCGCGCGGCGCGGACCGAGGCCGCATCCTCGACGCTCTCACCGAGCTGGTCGAGCGTAATTGTCATCCCCTGGCGAGCAATGGCCCGGGCCGCCGCGAGCGCCTCCGCCAGCGTTTCGCCCGCGATGAAACGCCTCACCAAACGTCGCCCGAGCCGCCCTTCGCCGGCAATCCGCCGCACAACCTCACGGTCAGCCACGGCCAGGGCGATGCCCCGATACAGGCGTTGCATGAACTTCTCCCGACCGACCCGTTCCGCACCAACACCGCCACCGCCGGCACGCTCGTCGTAGCGTACTGTACCGGGGAGCCGCCCACCTACGGCATGGCGGGCCGCACCCGAGCCGATCGACCGCCAAGCAACCATGTCGCGATCGCCCCGGTGGCGGTGAGCCCGCAGAGGACGAGAAAGGGAGCCCCTACCCCCGCCAGGTCAGCCAGCAACCCAATCAGCAGCGGTCCCACGACAAGACCGACATCACTGGTGAACCGGAGCAGGCCGACCGCGCGGCCGGCGCCCCCGCCGAGGCGCAGCACGAGATCACCGGCGGCGCTATTGCTCGTGATCTGGCCAACCGCGTAGAGCGCCATCGGCGGGAAGAGCCAGCCAAATGACGGCGTTAGTAGCGCCGCCCCGATGCCGGCGGCAGCGACCGCGAACCCGACCGCCAGCGCCGGCGCCGCCCCCAGCCGACGAATCGCCCGCCCCACCGGCAGCGCCGCCAGGAGGTGAATGAGATTGACCACCAGCAGCAGCGTCCCCAGCTCGGCCGGACCGGCGCCAAAGCGCCCCGCCGCGAAGAGCGCCAGCGCCACCACCCAGATGCCATAGTTCCCATACACCAGAAGATTTGCCGCGAGCGCGGCGAACAGCCCGCGGCTCATCGCCGGTGGCTCCGGCGGCTCGGCCTCGTCGGTGAGCACCAGATCGTCGGGTCGGCGTCCGGCCCGCGTTGTCCGCGCCAGCAACGTGCCGAGGAGCATCACCAACGCCAGACCGGCGCAGAGCCAGAACACGCTCCGCCAGCCGAGCTCCGTCGTCACCAGGCCGCCAGTGAAGAGCCCGAAGCTGCCGCCGACGCCGGCGGCAACGTTAAACGCGGTCATCGCCGCGCCATGGCCCGACCGGGCCCGCAGGACGGAGAGCAACCCGGCCGTGGCCAGGAGGGCGACGCCCCCGCCCTGGAGTCCGCGAGCGACAAGCAACGGCAGCTCCGCCGGCGCCAGTGCCGCGCCGGCCGATCCCAGCCCCAGGACGATCGCCCCGATCAGGGCGCAGCCGCGCGGACCGATCCGGTCGATCAGCCAGGCGGCGGGAACGTTGGTGAGGAGCCGGCCGAAGAAGAAGATCGACATCAACAGGCCGGTGCCGGCGCCGGAAAGCCCCAGGTCGGATTGGATGACCGGCAGCGCCGGCGACGCGATATCGACACACCAGTAGGTCAGCCCAAGCACGGCCAGGGTGAGCGGCATCGGCAGCATCGGCGCCCGGCGCCGCTTCGTGGACCGCTCGGTCGTGGTGTCCACCACGTCACCAGCCGCCCCCGAAGCAATCCGGCCGTCTCCCGTGCCCGGTCCGGACCGTTCGCGTTGGCTTGGCTCGTTCTCCACCAGCATTGACGTCATCACCAGGCGCGAAGAATCAACTTTCCCGACGGCAGCGACCACCTCGCTTCCAGGTACGTCCATTCTGCTGGAGAAGGGGTCAGGTTGAAAGCTCGCCTCGCGATCGGCCGGTCCCTTGTCTCATCGGTGCTGCCAACCCGGCGGCACGGTCCGGGCACTTGTCCTCTATGCTTCGCTCCATGGGTGGGAGTGCGCGATGAACACAATTCAAACTGACGGCGTTGGCGAAATGGTGCCGGGGATCGGCTTCCCGGTGGCGACGATGATCCGGGACGCCCTCTATGACCAGATCCCGCTCTCGGCGCCGGAGCTGGCGATCATTGGCTGCCCCGCCTTTCTGCGGCTGGACCGGATCCAGCAGTTGGGGTTCGTCTCCCGGGTCTGGCCGGGGGCGAAGCATGCCCGCTACGATCACTCGCTCGGCGTCTTGCACCTCACCCGGCTGGCGGTCGCCCATCTGCGCGCGACCGGAGCCGGTCGCTGGATCACCGATACCGACGCCCGCGTCGCCGCCGCCGCCGCCCTGCTCCACGATATCGGGCACTACCCGTTTTCGCACGCGATCGAAGAATTGGGGCCGCCCATCGCTCCCCACGAGGCCGTCGGCCGGCGCCTGATCGAAAGCGCGGAGATCAGCGACATCCTCCGTCGCGATTGGCAGATCGATCCGCAACGGGTCGCCGCCATGATCGATCCCGCCGATCGTGAGCTGCCAGAGCCGGACCGGGTGCTGCGCGACTTGCTCTCCGGCCCGCTCGATATGGATAAGCTCGACTACCTGCCGCGTGACGCCGGCGCCTGCAACGTCCCCTATGGCGGCGTCGATTCCGCTCGGCTGATCGACTCGCTGCGACTGGCGGAGATGCCGGACGGGCTCACCCCCCGGACCCGGATCGTGGTCGGGGCCAAGGGCGTCAGCCCGCTGCACTCCCTGATCAACGCCCGGCAAGAGATGTTTGACAATGTCTACTGGCACCATACCAACCGGGCCTGTATGGCGATGCTGCTGCGCGCGGTCCAGGAGGCGCTGCTCGCCGGCGCGGTCCGGGCCGAGGCGTTGACCAATCACGACGATGCCTCGCTGCTGGCTCTCCTCAGC
>JACCYK010000201.1 GCA_013696525.1 Chloroflexia bacterium | reverse complement strand
CGCCCGGTCATTACTCCGCGATCGGCTTGATCGTCGTCATCATGATGAGCCGGTCCGGGTTGAGATAGGCCGACAGCACCGCGTAGGGGTTGTCGGCGCTGGGGAAGTCGGTGAACCGCATCGTGTTGAACTCGCCCCAGCTCGGACCGGGGAAGAGCGGGATGCCAGGCGCTTCTTCGGCGTAGATCATCTGCAACTGGTTCGCCAGCTCCATCTGCTCCGCTTCTTCCGTCGCCGCCGCGAACCGCGTCAGCAACTCATCCGCCGCCTCGCTCACGTAGCGTTGCCAGTTTTCAGTCGCCACTTCGCCGATCTCGACGAAGGTCGAGCTCGACATCGCGCCCCGGTAGAAGTTGAACGGCGTCGGCCCGTTGCTCGACCAGCCGATCGAGAGGTCGAAATCGCCCTGCGTCACCCGGTCAAACCAGGCGGGAAAGTCGTAGGTCTGGACCCGGACCGTGATCCCGAGATCGCCCAGGTTTTGGGCCATGATCTGGCAGGAGGAGACCCAGTCGGACCAGCCGGAGACGACGTTCAGGTCGTAGCTCATCTCGGTGCCGTCGGCCAGCCGCCGGACATCGCCAGCCCGCGCCAGCCCCGCTTCGTCGAGCAACTGGTTGGCGCGCTCGACGTTCATCGTCACCCACTCGGCGCCGGCTTCCACCGCCGCCGCGTTGCGCCAGCCATCGTAGGCGTCGCTCAGACCGGTGGCGTCGGCGGGATGCGTGTAGTCGTACATCGCCACCGCCACGATCTGTTCACGGTTAATGCCCATGCTGATCGCTTTGCGCACGTTCACGTCATCAAACGGCGCCCGCGTGGTGTTGGCATAGAGCTGGACCGTCGCCCCGATCGCCGGGAACCAGTAGTTGAAGTGCTCGGGATCGCGGCCGATGTAGACCGTCTCGATATCGGGCACGAAGTGGGAGGCGAGGTCGATCTCGCCGTTGACCATCGCCAGGTTCGCCGCATCGTTGGTCGCCAGCACCGGGAAGCGGAAGCCATCGATGTAGGGCAGCCCTTCCTGCCAGTAGTTCGGGTTCTTCAGCACTTCGTAGTACTGGTCCTCGAAGGTGCCGATCTCGGTGAAGGGACCAGTCCCGACCGGGTTCTCGTTGGTGAACGTGACCGGATCCTCGATCTCGCTCCAGATGTGTTGCGGCACGATCATCTGCTCGCCGACGTCAAAGAGACCCGGACTGAAGACCTGGGTGAAGGTGAAGACCACGGTCAGCTCGTCCGTCGCCTCGACGCTCTCGATGAAGGGGATCGCCCCGCGGACGCCCTCCGTCCCCGGTAGCGCGGCGTGCTCGGTCAAGTAGTCGAAAGTGAACTTGACGTCCTCGGCGGTCAGCGCTTCGCCGTCCGACCAGAGCACGCCGTCACGCAGCGTGAACGTCAATTGCAGGTTGTCGTCGCTGTACGAGTACTCGGAGGCCAGCCAGGGAAGCGTTTCACCGGTAATCGTGTTGTGGATGATCATCGGCTCATAGATCCCAGCTTGGGTCGGCCAGCGGGAGGCATCCTGCGCCAGGAGGGGGTTGAAGACCCGGATCCAGGTCGGCGGTTGCTCGGTCGAAACGGTGAGCAGGTTCGGTTCGCCCTCCTGGGCCGCCGCGGCGCCGCTCTGCATCAGGGCGAGATTGGCGGCACCGGCCGAGAATCCGAGCGCGGCCGCCAACTGGACCAGGCGCCGGCGGTCGATCTGGCCATTCTCAACGAGGCGCACGAGTTGACGAAAATGATCGTTGCCCATCGCTGCACTCCCTCTACGAATCGTCCATCAGCCAGCAACCCCGCTGGCCAAATCTTGTCATTCACCGCATCGCCGCGGCACGAATCGAGTCCGAATCTGTCAGGGTGCCGGTTGTCGTGGGCGTCCTCCTTCGCCGTCAGTTGTTGCCCGGGTGAGGTAATTGACGCAGATTAGCACCCCAAGCCTCCGCTCACAAGCCATTCCCGTGGAAGCCGTAATTCCCGAGCCACAGTGACCCGCGGGTGACGGGCAGTCGCACAAGATGTGACGAAAATTACCCATGTCCCCCAGTCCGTAGTGACGTAGCGTGGGGATGTCGGATCCGGTCCGGGTTCGTCGCTACGCGCAGGCGGCGATTCGCCTGGCCGCGAAGGGAGTTCAGTCCCCACGGAAGGCGACAGGTTCGACCATCTGGCCCGCAATCTCGCCGGTGGGTTGATCACCCGGCGCCGGTCACTCCAGGGACTGTCCGGGAGTGTGATCGCGCTCTTCGGTCTCAACGCCGGCCGCGGCGACGCCGACGCTGCCTGCGTCAAGCTTGGCAAGCGGTGCGAGAAAAACGGCAAGAAGCTCAAGTGCCGCGGCGACGCGAAGTGCGGCAATCGATGCGAATGCCGGTCCGGCAAGAAGCCTTGCAAGGGTAAATGCATCGCGGAGGACGCTTGTTGCTCCGACACGAGTTGCACGGGAGGCCGTCGCTGCTGCAAGGGTGCCTGCACCGTGGTTGAGGACTGCCGCGGTGACCGGGACTGTACGGTTGGAAGCGTGTGCGCGCAAGGACGGTGCGTGATCGGCCAAGGTAGTTGTCCGACCGGAGCCGATATCTGTGTCGACGGCGTCGCCACGTGCTCAAGTAGCCCTCGCTGCGATTGTCATACGACGATGTCAGGAGCGACACGATGCGGCGGCGCTACCCCCACGACCAGTTGTAACAACTGCACCAAGGACGCCGGCTGCACATCGTTCGCACCGGGAGCATTCTGCGCGAAGAACACGGCCTCGGTCGGATGCTTCTGTCGACGTGGCGTCGGTTTTTGCGTGAACCCGTGCAATCCGGGAGGATAACCGCGGGCGGTCAGTGACCCGCGGTTGCAGGGTTGGCACCGTCCGGAGGCTTCGAGGCCGGTCATCGCTCACCGTTCCGGCGAACGACCGAGATTGCCGGCCCGGTGCCACTCCCGGACAGCCCCATGCTCGCCGCCGGTACCCGTGGCTCCGGTTGATCCGCCGCGGAAGCCATTGCTCAGGCAGCGCCAGGAGACCCGTTGCCCGTCGTCAACGACCAGATCATCGAGCAGGTCGATGTCGAACAGGGTTCCGGCCCGGTGGCAGTTATTCGTCTCGCCAGCGGCCACGCCACTGGCCTTCTGGGCATGGTTTTCGCCGGCATTGGCAGCACCCCGGCGCGACCTCGCACGGGCGCGGTCTTGAATCACACGGCGGTACGCTGTAAGCTGATCACATCAAGTAGCATGGGCAACCAAAGCGTTCCGCCGTGGAGAGCGATTCCGGGGGATGAGGGCGCCGCGCTGGCGACAAGCAGTGAAGGAGACAACATTGACCCCGATCGCGACGAACGTACTGGAGCGGGTTCAGATCACGGCCGAGGGTGAGCCAACGATCCGCTGGGGTGGCGCCTTCGTCACGTACGGTGGTCATGGTGCCGACCAATCAACCACGATCGTGTTCGAGATCGAGCCGGGCGGCCGTCTGGGTTGGCACACCGATCAGACCGAGGAAACTCAATACATCGTCGCCGGCACCGGCGAGCTGCAGCGGGACGACGGGAACTTCCCGGTCGGCCCCGGCAGCGTCTTCGTCCTGCCGACCAATGTCCGGCATGATCTGGTGAACACCGGAACCGAGCCATTGCGCGCGGTCGGCTTCTTCGCGGCCGCGATGTTCACCCAGCACTTTGACGACATGCTGCAGCCGCCCAACAGCAACATTGTCGGCACCCCCAACCGCGAGGGCCAAGGCACCGTCGGCTAACCGGCGCCAACCGCCAGTTCCCATGTCGTCGCGGCGGCGAGTCAGGTCGTACCACTGGGGAAGCCGAGACCGAGCCGGCGCAGCGACACCCAGCGCCCATCGCCGATGACCAAATGGTCGAGCAGTTCGATGTCGAGCAAGGCACCGGCCCGCGCTAACTCCGCCGTTACCGCCACGTCGGCGGCGGAGGGCGTCGGGTCGCCGGAGGGGTGGTTGTGGACCGCGACGACCGCCACCGCGTTGTGGCGGATCGCATCCCGGAAGACCTCGGCCACCCGAATTTGGGCCGAATTGACGCTCCCCTGGTAAACCGTCCGGATCGCCAGCACCCGGTTCTTGGTGTCGAGCAGGACGACCCGGAGCTGCTCCTGGTCGAGCGCCGCCATCTCGATCTGGACCAGGGTGACGATGTCGTCGGGCGAGGCGATTTGGGGCCGGGCATCGGGGATATGCGCCGCCAGCCGGCGCCCCAGCTCCAGCGCCGCCTTTACCCGCACCGCCTTGGCGTCGCCCACGCCTCGAATCCGCGCCAGCTCGCTCACCTCGAGCCGCATCAATCCCCGCAGCCCGCCCTGCTCCACGATTAACCGTTGCGCCAGATCAGTGACGGTGAGGCCAACGGTTCCCGTGTTGAGCAGGATCGCGATCAGATCGCTATCGCTCAGGGACGAGGCGCCGCGCATCTTCAACCGCTCGCGGGGCCGCTCATCCGCCGGCAACTCCTTCAACCGCAGGCGATACGGCGCCCGGTCCTCCCCTCCATTCGCCTCAACCACCGGTCGCCCCGCCCGCTTCGTAGGCGGCGACGATCATGCCGTAGTAGCGCGGCGCTTCATAGACCAGCAGCTCGGGCCGGAACGACGAATTCTCAAGGACTCCCGCCAGCACCAGCGTCTGCCACAACCCGTCGATCGCCGCTTCCGCCGCCCGTTCGTCGGTGATCGCGAGAAGTCGCGTCAGGTCGTCCGCCTTGATCGCGGCGACGACCTCGGCGTCCACCTCCGCCGATGCTGGATGGTAGCCATACGGTCCGTCCTCCGTGTGGCGGTGCCCCCAATCACAGGAGGCGACGAACGCGATCCGCCGCGGGTCGGCCGCGAGCGCGGCGGCCACGGCCCGTCCGGTCGCCCGCAACGCCTCCCGCGGTAGCGAACGCGAGGGGGTGATCACCACCGCCGGTGGGCCGGTATCGTCCTCCGGCGGCGTCGCAAGTACATCACCCAGACCGACGAGGTTACGGTCATGGCCAAAGAACCAGAGTGGCGTCATCGTCCCCCAATCGAGCGGGATCACGCTCTGGTCGCGCCGGTTGCCGGCAAAGCCAACCATCGCCACCGGAATCTGGTTCGCCCGCAGCGACTGGGCGATGCCGTCCGTCAGCCCCGTGTCGATCGGGACGCTCATCTCGACCGTGCGGCCCTCCCAATGCAGGATCCCGGCGCCGCGGCCAACGTCCGCCAGCGCGATCGTGCCATCCACCCGCGCCCCGTGCGGCCCGGCCACCACGATCACCTCAACTCCGGCCGCCCGAAACCGCCGCCCCAGCTCGCGCATGGCGGCTTGGCTCGCCATTCCCCCTTCGGCGTCGTCACTCAGCTCCGGGATGATCGGATACCCATGCGGCGCGATCGCGGCAATCACCAGCGGCATCGTCTCCTCCCCTTCTGCTGCAAGCCTCTCCCCATCATCCTACCCGAGACCCGCTCAACGGCAAAACTCGTCGCGAGGGCCGCCACCGGATTGCCTGATCGGGCACGGGCACCGGTGCTCCAGTATGATCGGCCCTGAACTTGCGGATGGCTATCGAAGCCACGTTGAGAGTCGCCAGTCCACGCGCACAGGGAGAACAGCAACCGTGACCGTAGGATTCCCAACACGAACATCCATCGAACGAACTGACCGCGGGCGCGATGTGCCCGTGCTTGCCCGGCAGGGCATGATTGCCAGCGCCCATCCGCTCGTGTCCGCCACCGGATTACGGGTGCTCGCCGATGGCGGCAACGCGGTCGATGCCGCGGTCGCCGCGGCGTTGGTTGGTAACGTCGTGCTTCCGGCGCGGTGCGGCATCGGCGGCGACCTCTTCGCGATCGTCCACCGCCCGCCCGGTTCCGGCGGCAAGGGCGATATGCTGGCGTTCATGGGCAGCGGCATCGGCCCAACGAACACGACGATCGAACACCTGCGGCAGCATGGCGAGAACGACGGCACCGTCATGGCGCAGACCGGGCCGCTATCGCCGGCGGTGCCCGGCATGGTGTCCGGCGCCTTCTCCCTGCTCGAGCACTTTGGCAGCAAATCCTTCGCCGAGCTGGCCCAACCGGCCATTGGCTATGCCGCCGATGGCTTCCCAATCAGCGCCGGCGAAGTGCGCGCGATTCGCCGCCTCCGAGACCTCCTGGGCTGGTATCCCACCTCGGCCGCGATCTTCCTCCCTGGCGGTCAGGCGCCGGCGCCTGGCACCATGCTGAAGCAGACCGACCTGGCGCGGACGATCACCCGAATCTCAGAGGGCGGCCCGGATGCCTTTTACAAGGACGACATCGCCCGCCGCATCGGCGCCTTCCTCGCCGAGAACGGCGGCGTCTTGAGCGCGGACGACTTCGCTGACCACACGACCGAGGTGGCGCCGCCGCTGGCCTCGACCTATCGCGGCCACACCGTCTACGAAACGCGCTTGCCGACCCAGGGCTTCATTGTCCTGGAAACGCTCAACATCATCGAACATGCCGCCCTGCCGGGGAACTGCCTGTCGAGTGCTCCGAGTGTCCATCTGATGGCGGAAGCGTTGAAGCTGTCGTTCGCCGATCGCCTCGCCTATGCCGCCGATCCCCACGTCCATGACACTCCGCTGGACACGATCCTCTCGAAGCCGTTCGCGAAACGCCGGTTTGACCAGATCGACCCGGCCGCCGCCGCCACGACGGTCGAGAGCGGCGCAATCGCGTCGGGCGACACTACTTCTCTCTGCGTTATCGACGGTGACGGCATGATGGTCTCCTTGATCTTCTCCGTGTCGGGAGGATTCGGCAGCGGCGTGGTGGCCGGCGACACCGGCGTCATGCTCAACAACCGGGCCGGACACTGCTTCAGCCTGGTGGATGGCCACCCGAACATCTTCGCCCCCGGCAAGAAGACGATGCACACGCTGAACTGCTACCTGATCGCCGACCCGGACGGCGTGCCGGTGCTGGTTGGCGGCACCCCCGGCGGCGACTATCAACCACAGTGGAACGTACAGGCGATCACCGGCCTCATCGACGGCGATCTCGACGTCCAGGCCGCGATCGAGCAGCCGCGTTGGATGATCTCGCCCGGCACCTATCCCATCGAGATCGGCAACCCGTTCCAGCTCCAGATCGAGTCTCGCGCCGGAGTTGACACAATCGAGGAGCTACGAGCGCTCGGCCACGTCGTAACCGAGGTCGGCCCCTGGGGCGCCAGCGGCGCGGCCCAGCTCATCAGCCGCGACCCCGCCACCGGCGTCCTCGCCGGCGGCTCCGACCCCCGGTCCGAAGGGCTGGCGATCGGCCTGTAGCACGATATGAGGAGCGTGCGCGGAGTCTACACGTCGTCCGCCCGGAGCGCCTGGCCGGTCCGCGGCGGCCGGTTGGGATCGGGGAAATAGATCAGCGAGATGATCCGGCCCCGCTCGGTCATCACCCGGATCTCCCGGCTGCCTTCGGCCAGGCATTGCATCAGCTCGCCGTGAGTGGTCCCGTAGCCATCGCCGATCACGTAGACATGGACCCCGGAGACGAGCTTCGCGGTGCCGAGCAGACGGCCATCCTCGTCATGCATGACGATTTCGTCATCCGCGCCATCGTCCGTCACCGGGGACGACGGTCCGTCGCCGTGCGGCTCGTCCTGCCGCGGTTCCGGGAAAATCTCCTCGGAGATGCGGTCGCCAATCTTCTTGATCACGAGCGCTTGCACGGTGCAACTCCTCGAATCGTCGCGGCTGATGCGGTGTCATCTGTCGCTAAGCGTACCATCAGTGCCTTTTCGGGCTCGACCGGCCGCATCGATCTTGCCCGCTCGGCATCGTTCCAATACTTCCCATTGGAAAGTATTGGGCAAACCCCATAGACTACCGAGGTTAGCGCGATCTGAATCGCGCGAGGAGGAACCACGTGACCGAACCGATCGCGTTCGATCTCTATTTTGACTACATCTGCCCGTATACCCAAGCGGCCTCGGTCTGGGCCCGTCAACTCGACGAGCTGCTCGGCGACCAGGTCGCGATCAATTGGCGCGCCTTTCCCATCGAGCAAGTGAATAGCCCGCATGGTCCGGAGTGGAAGCTATGGGAACAGCCCGAGGGTGGACTGAGCCAGGGTCTCCTCGCCTTTCGCGCCGGCAAGGCGGCGGCTCGCCAGGCACCGGCAGCATTCAACCGCTTCCACCACGCGATGATCGACCTGCGCCACATCTCCCGCCGGACCCTGACCCGGCGGGCGACCTTGGTCAAGCTTGCCAATGCGAACGGCCTCGATGTCGAACGGTTCGAGCGCGATCTCGATGATCGCGCGTTGTTAACCGAGATTGGGGAAGATTACGCGACAGGACGCGAGCAATTCGGCGTCTTCGGTACCCCGACGCTCGTGTTTCCCGGCGGCGGCTCCCTGTACCTCCAGATGACAGCGGCGCCGCCGATCGAGGAGGCAGCCACCCTGCTCCGGGGATTGGCCCACATGGCGACCGAACAGCCCTATATCTTGGAAATAAAGCGCCCGGCCTAATCAACCGACCGGCCGGGCACCGAGGTCTAGCGATTACGGATCGCGGTCATTACCTCGTCCGCCGAGGCGAACCGGGTCGGGCTCGCGTTGCGGATCGCGTCAAGCAGCAGCTGGGTCGCCCCATTCTGCTGAAAATTGTCGATGAGCTGCTCTTTCGTCACGGGGAAACCAACCCCGGCCAGCAACTCTTGAATCGATGGCGAACTACCCGCTTGTGGCATTGTCACCATGGCATTTCTTCCTCCACGAATCGCGACCTCGTTGGTAGCATCGCAGACAGCGTGCCGCCGCTACGTCAACGGCGCTTGGCGCGTCTCCCGCACGAGGAGCGCGATGGTGAGCGACGCCGCCAGGCCGAGGCCGGCCAGGACGTAGGCGCCATTGACCAGGCCGAAGCTGCCGGCCACGATGCCGACCGCCAGCGGCCCCGCCGCGCCCCCGGCGTCGCCGATCAGCCGCCAGATGCCCAAGAACTCGCCGGTCGCCCCTGGCGGCGCCATGTCCGCCCCCAGCGTCATCATCGCCCCGGAGCCAAGCCCGTTGCCGAGGCCAATGACGATCCCAGCCAGCATGAGGCCGGTGAAATCGGCCGTGAACGGGATGCAGGCGACCCCCACCGCCATGATCGCGAAGCTCGGGACCGAGGCCACTTTGCGGCCGAACCGGTCCATCAGGAACCCGGCCGGCACGAACATCGAGACGTCGGCGATCGCCGAGATGGAGAGGATCAACCCGATCTGGGCCGCGTCCAGCCCCAACCGGTCCTGGGCGTAGAGCGGGATGATGAGGTGGCGGCCGGCGCGGACCATCTGGGCGAACGTTTGGGCCACCGAGGCGGCGGCGAAATCCCGCCAGGCCGCTTTTAGCGTCGTGCCGACCCGGCCCCAGCGATGCCGCAACGCCAGCGATTCCGCCGCCTTCGGCACCGGCCGGATGAGGACGATCGCCATCACCAGCGCCACGCAGGCCAGCCCGGCCGAGAGCGCGAACGAGGCTCGCAACCCCAACGCCGTGCCGATGATGCCGCCGAGGACGGGGCCGCCGAAGACGCCGATCCGGTTGATCCCGCCAAAGGTCGAGATCGCCTGCCCGCGCTGCGCCGCCGGGATCGCCTCGGTGATATAGGCGTGACGCGACAGCGCCCAGAGCGCGGTGCCGACGCCGGCCAAGAGGCGAAACACCACCAGCGCCGAGAAGTCTTGAACAACCACCAACGCCAGCGTGCTGACGGCGACCAGGCTACAGCCAATGATCATGGCCGGTCGCAAGCCCAGCCGGTACAGCAGCACCCCGGCCGGCAGGTCCATCGCCAGGGTGCCGATCGCCGCCGCGCCGACGACAAGGCTGACCAGCTCGTAGGACACGCCGAAGTCGTCGGCAAAGAGCGGTAGGGTGGCGAGCAACGAGCCTTGGCCAAAGGCCAAGAGCGCGGTCGGAAGGTACACCGCGAGGATCAACGGAGAAATTCGCATCAATGCTCCCGTACGTCAACCGTCGCGGCAGCCGATGGTATACTCAACCGGCGCCACTGTCGCGCCGTATCGTTAACTTCCGGCGCCCGAAACCGCTGATTCATGCTTGCATCCGCGCTCTATCCGGCCCAATCCCGCGCGCCGGCCACCACCGCCAGTTCAGGCATGCCCGGCGACCGGACAAGGAGTCCCGACCCCGTGATCTTGAAATTTTTCCGGCGCAAGACGGAGCCGGATGTCCAGCTTGAGCAGGGGCTGGAAAAGACCCGTCGCGGCGTCTTCCTCGAAATCACCCGCCTCTTCGACCGCTCGGTCCTCGACGACGAATTGTACGAGGACCTCGAAATGCTCCTCATTCAGGCCGACGTCGGCTGGGATGTCAGCCAGGGGTTGGTCGGCGGCCTGCGGGCCCGGGTCGATCGCGACCGGATCGACGATCCGGCGCTGGCGCGGGAGATCCTGCGCGAAGAGATGATTCAGCTCTTGGAGGTGGCGAGTCGCAACCGGCAGGTCAAGATCCTGCAACGGGGCGTGCCGTTCGTCATCATGGTGGTCGGCGTCAACGGTGTCGGCAAAACGACCTCGATCGCCAAGCTCGCCGCCTATCATCAGCAATTCGGCCGTACGGTCATGCTTGCCGCCGGCGATACGTTCCGGGCCGCCGCTATCGACCAGCTCAAGATCTGGGGCGAGCGGCAGAACGTACCGGTGGTCGCTCATCACCAGGGCGCCGACCCCGGCGCGGTGGTCTTCGACGCGATGCAGGCCGCCCACGCCCGCGGCGTCGACGTCCTGATCGTCGATACCGCCGGCCGGCTCCATACCAAGCACAACCTGATGGCCGAGCTGGGGAAGCTGCGTAAGATCATGCAGCGCCATGTCGAGGCGGCGCCCCAAGAAACGTTGCTCGTGATCGACGCCACCACCGGCCAGAACGGCCTGGTCCAGGCCAAGGAGTTCTCCAACTCGGTCGCCATCACCGACATCATGATCGCCAAGTTGGACGGTACCGCCAAGGGCGGCATCGCCTTCGCCGTCGCCCGCGAGCTGGGCACCCCGATTTCCTACGTCGGCACCGGCGAGCGGGCCGCCGACCTCGCCGAGTTCAAGCCCGAGACCTACGTCGATTCACTCTTCTTCGGCGTCGGCGAGGGTCTCTAGCGCTAGCCACAGCCGGTCCCATCAGAATTGAGGATTCCTCTCATGTTTGAAAGTTTGACCGATCGTCTCAACG
>JACCYK010000676.1 GCA_013696525.1 Chloroflexia bacterium | reverse complement strand
CCCTCAGGCAGGCGGCCCCAGCGCCGGCCGCGACCCGCCGGTCGCCCCAGACGATCAGCGGGCCAAGCCCGCTCGCCGCGACCAGCCGGAAGATCTGGCGCCGGGGCGACCCGATCGCGAGCCGTTTTACCAGGTCGTCAAAGTGACTGCTGTCCATTTCTCTCCCACCTCCGTTCGTTGGTTACGACGGAACCTGACGTGAACGTGGCCCGGGCGCGACAGGGCGTGATGCAGGTCGATCCCAGGCTGTCGCAGCAGAAGCCGCCCCCGCTTCGAATGCAGACCGATCCCGCCCCGGTAACCTCCACACAATCCGCGTTGGGGGTGCAGGAAGCGCACCGCCCCCTCTCTTGATCGCCACAGAAGCTGGTGCCCCGGGCGGTGATGAAGCAGGCACAGAACTGTTTGTTGTTGCACGGGATGATTCGTTTGGCCCGGCAGGTGTCCTTCTCCACCGTGCAGGTGCCTTGCCCCGGCGCCCGGCGACACCGGCGTCGCTTGCAGACCCCGGAACAGCACTGGTTGTCGCCCCGGCAGTCCTCCTTCTTCTTCCGGCAGCGGCCTCGCGCCGTTGCCTCCTTGGCGACGGTGTCCGCTCGGCCGCGCCTGCTTAGCGCGAAACCGAGCGAACGGGTGGTGAGGCCGCGCAGCACCCGCCGCCGGGTGGCCGTTGCGGCGGCCAGCGTCTTGGTCATTTGATCAAGACGTTCTCCGTCCATGGCAGTTCTCCTCCTTCCTCGCCGCACCGGCAGTCAGGCCATCGGGGCGGCGTCAGCGGCGTTTGCCCTTGACCTTGAGCGTGACCTTGGCCCGGTCGGTCAGCCCCGACCCGTCGCGCACCTGGTAGACGAGGGCGTCCTTGCCGCGAAAGTCCTGCTCGGGCTTGTAGATGAATGCGCCGTTGGCCCGCAGCTGCACCGTGCCGTGGCGGGTGCGCTTCACCAGCTTCACGACCAGCGCATCGCCGTCCAGATCGCGGCCGTTGGCAAGGACACCGGGCGCGTTGCGGCGCAGGGTCTTACCGGCCCTAGCCGTGAACCGGTCAGGATTCGCCCGTGGCTTCCCGTTGGCGGTGGTGATCTCCAGGCTCCAGCCGCCCTCGAACCTGCCGCTGAAGGAATCGACGTCGTCGCCGACGAAGAGGCGCCAGGAGCCGTTTGGATTCGTGCCGTCGAAGCTCGACAGCTCCGAATCCGGGCCCGGATTCGGCGGTGCCGGTGGTGGGTAGGATTCCGTGCCCTGGCCGGTGCCATTGGTGGGCTGGAAATCCACGGAGCCGGTAGTTGGAAAGGGGGGAACCGCATCCGGCATCGGGAGGGCGGCCTTGTCATCAACGTTGAGTGTCAGGTTGGTGATGTTGCTGCTGCCGCCGGCGTCGGACATGATGACCACGGTCTGGCCTTGCGGTCCGACCAGCAGCACGTCGACATCGTCGGCGAAGGGGTGGGCGAAGTTGTGGAGGGTGACGTTGACGTCGGTGATGCTCGTGTCGAGACCACGCACCTGGATCGTGGAGGGGTATGGGGAGGCCGTCCCCACGCTGGGGATGGTGATCCGGGCGGAGTTGGTGAATGTCTTGATGGCCCGACCGCGCGGGCCATCCGCCGTATCGTCCTTCGTCCTTTCGGTGGCCGGCGCCCGATCGGCCCTGCGTTTGGTGTCCGTCCTCTGTCGGTCGTTGTCTCGGGCTGTCGGCGCCGGGTCGGGCTTGGGCTTGGCGGCCGCACTCGCAACGACCGCCCCCTCGCCGCCGAAGGCCAGGGCAACGGTCAGGAGCAGGGCAAGCGCCGCTGGCGCGGCGCGATGCTGACTCGTGCCCCGAGGTCGTTGTCGAAAAACGATGCGTTGCATAGCTGGTGTCTCCAGCTCGTGTTTGTCTGGATGCGGGCGCTGGTCGCAAAGACTGTGGTTGGCCAACGCCTGTCGCCGGAAAATGCCGAGTGCGAATAGTCTGATCATCATGTCGAATTTACCTCCGTTCATCGTGACCTCCGTTGTCTCAAGCCAGCCATCTCCTTCGAGATCCTGGGCTGGGCCAATGGCGGATTTCATGAACCGGTAGCGCTGATCTGTCGCTGCGCCGGCCCGTGCTGGAATGCCGCCGTTTCGCCTGCCAGTGCCGGTGGCCGGGAGATGAGGTCTCTGGCAACCTACAACAGACACGGCGCAACGCAACGGCCGAGACCGGGGACGCATTGCACGCATTCCGGCGCATGGCTCACGGCGCAGAAGGCGCCAGGCCCCAAGTCCGCACAGTCGCCGTCACGAATACAGCCGCCGCAGGAGCCTGTGAGCGAACCGCCGCAGCGGGTGCCGCCGCCGAACCGCTTGAAACAATTACACCCCCCGTTGCAGGCAAAGAAGTTCCCGGCGCAGGTGTCAGCGCCGTTCGGACAGTCGCCTTGCCCGGTCACGCAGCGCCCGTTGACGCAGATATCGCCGCGGTCGCAACAGAACCGGCCGCAGCGGTCTCGTCCGGGCCGGCATTGGCATCTGTTCCGTTGGCAACGGCTGTTGGCGCAGCACTCCTGGTCCTTGGCGCATCGTCGACGGAGCTTGGTACAGCTGACCGCGGCGCTTCCCCACCTGGGACGCCGCACTGTCACGGCGAGCGCCGCGGTCAGCGCCCGCAGGGCGATGCGGCGCGGAACCGCCTGGCCCACCACGTGCGCCAGGGCATCAAACTGGCTGTCGTTCACGTTCGTTTCTCCTCCGCTGATCCGATCAGCAGCGACCTTAGTAATCGCCGTGTGCTCGGCCATGACCGTCACGGATCGGCGCCTCTTCGAGCTCATGGCGACCTGGCAACGAGCCTACCGGTGGCGTCGTTCGGAGCGCATCGGGAAAACGTCCGATCTGGCGACCTGAGTGCCCAAGTTTGGATCGCGATGATCCCACCTTGGAATACGGCGATGGCGGCAGAAGCCGCAACTGCAGGTTTGCCGCGAACAGAGGCTATTTCGTACCGACGCCGATGTGGACCGGATTGGTAAGGACGGCGGGGCCAGTGCCGCCTGCCCGCTCCCGGAGCAGGTCGTCCAGGGCCTGCCGGACCGAAACCTTCTGCTCCTCCGTCAGGTCGGCGACGAGCATGGCGCCGACCGGATTGCTGTTCACCACCCAATCCCACATGTGGTTGGCGGACTGGAACTCGAGTCGCTCGGTGATCGTCTCCACCTGGACGTCTTTCAGACCGGCCGTAGCCAGTTCTTGGCGCAGCGTCTCCGGGTCCCGCAACTGGAACGGCAAAGGAGGAGGATCCATTGGGAGGGTGAAGCCAGGGACGGCGGCTTGGAGGGCGGCGATGAAGAAGCCGAAGAATTCGACTTGCGTGGGCGGCCCGTACACGTTCATCAGCACGCGCCCGCCCGGCTTGGTGACGCGTGCCAGCTCTCGGATGCCGCGTGGCATGTCCGGAAAGACCATGACCCCAAACTGCGATCCGGCGAGGTCGAAGGTGTTGTCGTCCAGCTCCAGGGCGTGACCATCCATGACCTGGCCCTCCAGGTTGACGAGCCCTTCTTCACGAGCTCGGGAGGTGAGCCGCTCGACCATCACGGGCGAGATATCCGTCGCCAATACCCGCGCCCCGAGGCGCGCCGCCGGGATGCTGAGAGCGCCGCTGCCGGCCGCCACGTCCAGCATCCGCATGCCAGACCGGAGGCCCGCCCGGCGGAGACCTTCGTTCGCCACCGACATGTGCGTTGGCGTGACGAACTCGTCATAGCCGGCCGCGATGCTGTCCCATGCGGCCCGCGTCTGTTCTTGTTCCTGAGTGACCATGACTTCCTCCATCTTGCTCTGGCTTTAGAAGGGCTTCCGACACCTCTCGATCCTGGCCGGAGTTGGCGTTCTCCATGTCGTTTTCCTGCTGTGCGGACGGAGAGAGAACGCCAACCGGTTAGACCATAGTCAGCGTGCTGGAAGCCGAGAGGTTGGATGAGCGATGCCCGTCGGCCGCGGCGATTCTTGTCGCGATGCGCTCGGCGGCGTCGCCGACACCGAGGAGAAAGCCCGATCGTTCGGATGGCATCCACGGCATGCCGGCGAAGAAGAGGCCCGGATAGCGGGTGACGCCGCTTGTCTGGATCGGGAAGCCGTCGGCGTCTCGGACCGGCAGTTTGACGAGACTGTAGTCAAACGTGTACCCCAATGCCCAGATGACGGTGCCGATGTCGGCCGCCTTCAGATCGAGCGCCTCGATGATGGGTTGGGCGTACCCGTCCCGCAATTGCGGCAGCTCCGCGGCCGGCGCGTCCTGCCCCGTCTTCTGGATGTAGCCGTCGATCATGGTCACGACTTCGCGCTCAAACTGATCGACTTTTGCTAGCGTCTCAGGGAGATCGGGAGCGACCGTGATCGTGTCGCCCGCCGCGCCGCGCAGGTGTCCCAACAGCGTGACCCCGTCCCGGGCGAATTGGTGCAGATTGATCGTGTGACCGCCTTTGGTGCCCGAAATATGGGGGACGCCTTCGAACTTTGACATGCCGGGCGGCAACTGCTCGGGAGTAAGGTCGAAGAGGCCGGTGTCATCCAGCCACCTAAAGATGTCCTTGCCGCGATAGCGGCGTGGCGCTCGGCCAGCGCTGCCGATACAAAGGAACACCTGCCGGCCACGATGATTGAGCTCTTCGGCAATCTGGCTGCCGGACTGGCCGCTACCGACGACGAGCACGGCGCCATCCGGGAGCGATTCGGGGTTGCGATATTGACTGCTGTGGAGTTGCAACAGACCTGGCGCGAGTCCGGGGGCAAATGGCGGAATTCGTGGCTGCTGAAAGAAGCCGGTTGCCATCACCACGTTCTTTGCGCTGAAGACCCGGTCCGGCGTCGTCACCCGATAGCCCTTGCCCTTCATC
>JACCYK010000652.1 GCA_013696525.1 Chloroflexia bacterium | reverse complement strand
GTCCTGGGCTACCAGGCGAAGAACCAGCTCCCGGTCGAAGAGGCGCCGCATTACGTCCCGGACGGCCAGCGGCGGCTCTTCACGGTCGATGGCGTGCCGTTTGGGATCGCGATCTGCCACGAGGGCTGGCGCTACCCGGAGACGGTGCGCTGGGCGGCGGCGCGGGGGGCGAAGATCGTCTTCCACCCATCCCTCACCACGGGGGAGGACGCGGCCAGGACGGCGCCGCGGCCGTGGGGCGACCCCGGCGCCCCGTACTACGAGAAAGCGATGATCGGGCGGGCGGTCGAGAACACGGTCTATTTCGCCAGCGTCAACTACGCCTTCGCCCAACAGGACGCGGCGACCAGCCTGATCGGCCCGGACGGCGAGTGCCTGGCCTACCAGCCCTATGGCCAGGAAGGGCTGTTGATCCACGACCTCGACCTGACGCGGGCGACCGGTTTCTGCGCCCGCCGCTACGATCCGGCCCTCTACCCGGCGTAGCGGCGCTCGCGCGAGTCCAAACTGTTGTCCGTCGTCGGCGCGCGATCGGTCAGCCGTCGGGATGCGCGGGAACAGCGAGGAAGCGTTCGACTGCCGCCATCACTTGCCGCGGGACCGCGACCGAGCCGGGGACATTGCCGGGCAAGTCCAGGCTGTGATCAGCGCCGGGAACGACCAGCACCTCGGGCCTGGTGGATCCGGTGTCCCGATTTGTCTCACATCTGTTATCGACCTCGACCGTAGCCTTTCGGTCGACCACACCTCACCACGATCTGGTTGGCATCATCACTTGACCTCGCCAAGCAGGCCACTGGGCAGGTGAGATGACCGTCAGGTGACCGTGGGTGATTTCCCCAAAGCGGGATGATCCAGACACGATTGAGTCCAGATACCTCAGCTAGGTGCCATAACGCCAAGGGCAGCAGCGAGGCGCTGCTGATCGCGGCCGGACAGAACCGGAAGCGCCTGCTGAGCCGGCGGGGCTGGAGGCGCCGCCCGTTCCCGAGTGGGGCCGCCGGCGCCGTCCTCCCAGCCCGCTCGCCCTGACTGGTTCCCGTCCCTTGAGCGCCGCGGACCGCCGGGACCAGTGCGGCCGGCCACACGGTAGCGCCCCAGCTTCCCCTTTTTCAATAGGCTGAGACGTTACCAGTTCCAAAGGGGTCGACCGCCAGCGCTCGGATCAGGTACCGTCGAGCAGTGCCAGCACCGGCGAGAACGCCTCGATCTGGGCCAGACTGTTCGGCGCCAACCAGACCTGCGCCTCGTCAATCCCCGCCCGGGCGAAGGCCCGGAATGCTTCGGCGATCGCTTCCGGGGTTCCCCGCAGCTGCTCCTCGCCCGGGGACTGGATGGACACGGTTCGGCCGAGCAACGCCACCCGGATCGTCACTGTCCGCGCCAGGGTCGCCGGATCACGACCATGCGCCAGGCACGCCGCGTCGACCGCCGCCCGGAGTGGCGGAATCCGGTCCGGGTGGCTCCGCTCGAAGGCGAGCCCGGCATTCCAGTAATCCGCGTACTCCGCCACCAGCCGCAGCATGCGCGGACCCTGCCCGAGCGCGCCGATCAACAGCGGCGGTCCGCCCGGCCGCGGTCCCCGCATGCGCAGCTCGCACTCGCGTGCCGTGTACCACTCCCCGGCGAAATCCACCGCGCCGTGCCGCAACAATCCCAGGATGATCGCCAGCGCCTCTTCGAACCGGCTAACCTGATGATCGAACGGAACCCCGAGCGATCGGTGTTCGTCCGCGTAATTTCCCGCGCCGAGCCCCAGCACCAGCCGACCGCCGCTGGCCTCGTCCAGGGTGGTCGCCATGTTGGCGAGTACCACCGGGTTGCGATAGCCCGTGCAACTGACCAGCGTGCCGAGCCGGATCCGGCTGGTGACGCCGGCGAGCGCGGCGAGCAGCATCCAACAATCCCAAAACCCCTGAGGTGGCTCGGCGGCCAGTTGCGGCGACACCGGCACGCCGAACTGCGCGGCGACCGCGGCCGGGCGCACGAGCAGGTGATCGACCGTCCACAGGGCATCAAACCCGGCGTCCTCGGCGTGCTGGGCGAAGGTGCGGAAATCATCCCAGCGCGCCGTTCGGCCGTCGAGCATGCCCTCGCCGTTCGGGAGCAGCAAGCCGACCTTCAGGGGGCGTCGTGTACCTGGCAGGAAATCGTCGATCGACATGGGAACGGCATCCTTCGGGCGAATCGCTGGACGAAAGGGTCGTCTTAGCTCAGAGCGCCTGTGCTACGCCGTCCCCGGTGCATAGACCGAGGAAGGCCATCGCCCGCCGAGTCCAACGCGTCAGCCTGGGTAGGCGACGATCAGGGCGTAGGCCAGGAACAGCAGCGCTACGGCGAGCAAGATGGCGCCGACTGTCGTGAGGCGCGTCCCGGCCGACGGCGCGTCCGTCCGGCCGGCGGCCATATGCACGAAGAACCCGCCCGCCTGCGCCAGGATGCCGACCTGGACCACCACGCAGGCCAACCACTGGAGTCCGCCGGCGACGGTTGTCCCAGCCAGGTACTGATAGTAGACGAGGGCGAGGACCAGCAGCACCCCGGCGTGGGCGTGGCCCGCCCGGAAGTACGTCCGCCGGAACTCGGTCAGCTCCTCGCCGCGCTCCAGCAGGCGCAAGAGCGCGTACCCACCGTACATCACCGTCGGCAACAGGATCAGCGTGAGAATGGCGAACATCCGTGGAGCTTCCAACGTGGACTCCTTTCAGAGGCTGAGCAGCGATCGCAAGCCGGTTGGGGGGTCGAAGCCGAGCGGGATAGGCGACGTGTGATGGCGCCGGGGGCGGGGTGACCGTCACGGCGGTCGCAGCCTGGCCTGACCGGAGATCATGGCATCAACGATGACCCGTTCGTTTGGCCAGGGGAACTCCGGGTTCGTGATGCTAAGCGCGCTGTACCCGTGGAGCATGGCCCATAGAGCGACGGCATCGAGCCATGGGTCCTGGCTGGTCGACCGCCCAGCCGCCGCGCACGCCGCGATGGCGTCTACCAGGAGCATAATGGCCGGGGTTCCGGCCTCCACGATCATGGCGTCCTTCGCCGTCGTATTGACCTCGGCCTCCAGCTCGGCGGTCAACCGTCCCGCCGGCGGTTCGAACCGGCGGGCGCGTGCGAACAGCACACGGTACAGCCCCGGGTGCTGCCTGGCAAAGCGCAGGTAGCCGTAGCACTGGGCCGATAGGCGCTCGACTGGGTCTTCGATTCCCTCCCGGGCCGCCCGTAATGCGGCGATCAGTGCCGTGAACGTCTCCGCGACCACCGCGCCAACGATCGTGGCCGGATCGGAGAAGTGGGCGTAGATCGAGGGCGCCGCGATCCCCACCGCTCGGGCCACCGCCCGGAGGGTGACGGCATCTTCATCGCCTGATTCTTCCAGGAGGCAGGTGGCCGCTCGCACGATGTCACACCGCAGCCGGGGCCCCTCCCCCCGCCGGTTTGGGAGCCGGGGCGAGATCTTCCTTCCTGTCACCACCGTCATGATTGCTCCCTCATCAACTGCCGCAAGAAATTACCTTACGATTGTAACTTTACGACAAAGAGTATACATGTGCAACCTTACAGATACAAGGATATGATCAGGGAGATACGCCGATGACTGTTCCTCCGGACACAATGGACGACGACGGACCCTCGATTCAACCTCCGGAGGCGGGGTGTCGGCGAATAGGCGCTGCTCGCCGTGGTCCAGGACGCCCCCGTAGCCGGCGTCTCGACCCGCCGGTGCACCGCGTTGGTGAAGACGCTGGGTCTGGAGGGGACTAGCAAGAGCCAGGTCAGCCGGAGGCGGCTACCGGGCTGGCAAGGAACCGCTCGACTGCCTGCATGGTTTGGCGGAGCGCCAGAATCGAGCCGCCAACGTCGCCGGCCAAGTCGAGGCTGTGATCAGCGCCGGAAATGACCAGCACCTCGGGCTTCGTGGTCGCGCGCAGCGTGTCCAGGGCGGCGGTGTCGTAGTGATGGTCGGCGTCCCCGATCACGATCAGGGAAGGGTCGGGGCAGCGCGTCATCAGTCCCGTCAGGTTGGGCAGGCCGAAGGCTGGTGTCAGCCAGACGGCTCGCGCGTTCCCCGCGAACCGATCGGGCATGGTCAAGAGATGCGCCATCGCCATTGTTCCGATTGATTTGCCGATCAGGATCAGCTCCCGATACGGCCGTAGTCCGATCGCGGCCCGGTAGGCGGCGGTGACATCGGCCGCCAGCCAGCGGTCCGGCTCATCACCCGGCAGCTTCAGCCAGCCGGGCACCTTGTGGTAGGCATACTCGACCCGGAGGATGTCCACCCCGGTCTGGATGAACAGTTCCTCCGCGTAATAGAAGAGCGGCATGTCGCAGGTATACGCAAACCCCGGCAGCATAATCGCCAGCCGGTTGCTACTCCCCCGCGGCTGCACAAACTCGTTTGGCACCGGCTTGTCCTGATAGCCCGTGATGTCAAGCCGGGTATGTTTGGCCATCGGGCGACTCCTTCCCGGACGCGGCGCGCCACCGAGGTAACGCCGGTGTGATTGGTTGAGCGGCGCAAGGAGTCTGCCACGGCAGAGACTCATCGCCCACTGGCGATCCATCGGTGCCGGACCGGACTCGCCGTCATCGTGATGAGGGTTGTTGACGGTGCGACGGTCTTCGGGCAGCCTTCTCACCCGAGATGATGACGCGCCGGATGAACGCGAATAGGAGACGGTGTGGATACGGCTTCGCTCATTCGATCCGTCTTGTTGTTCGCACTGGCTGGTCTCTTCGAGATCGCCGGTGGTTATCTGGTGTGGCTGTGGCTGCGTGATGGGCGGGCAGTCTGGATTGGGGTAAGTGGCGGACTGTTGCTCTTCCTCTACGGCGTGCTGCCGACCTTGCAACCGGAGCCTGCCCACTTTGGCCGGGTCTATGCCGCCTATGGCGGCGTGTTTGTGGTGCTCTCGCTTTTGTGGGGCTGGTGGGTCGATGGCGTGCGACCGGATCGCTACGATCTCATCGGCGGTGCCCTGGCGCTTTGCGGGGTGGCGATCATCATGTACATGCCTCGCGGCTAAATCTGCTCGAGCCCGCCAAACTGCTGTCGCACGAAGTCCTTAACCCCGTCACCGCCGCGCAACTGAAGCCAGATCGGACCAAGCTCCGGCTCGAAGTGAAGCTCGATCCGGAAGAAGGAGCAGCATCCACGCTCGGTGCCCACAAACTCGAAGAGCTTGGTTCGCACATCATCCGACTCCGGGAAGCGGAAGGCGAAGCCGTCCGGTAGCTCGCGAACTTCTGTTACCGCTCCGAAGAGCTGGCGTCGCAGCTCGTCGCTCCGGATGGCGAGGTCACGGGCCGAGAGGTTGCAGGCGATAACCGCGGGGGTGACGGATGCTGGTGACGAGCTCATGCTTTGTTCCTTTCGCTCAGCCTGATATGCGAGCCGCGGCGACCATCGCCTGGCGCCTGGCCGAGCCCATGGAGTACGCTACGGCTTCAAGTGCGCTTTAAGTCAAGGAGCGGTCGGTCTATGGAGTCTCTTGCGATCGGCGAGGTGGCGCGCCGGGCGGGGGTGCGAACCTCGGCGATCCGCTACTACGAAACGGTCGGCATCCTGCCGCCGGCCCGGCGCGAACATGGTCAGCGCCGGTACGATCCGGCGACGGTGCATCGGTTGGCCGTGGTCAAGCTTGCTCAGACGGTCGGGTTTTCCATTGCCGAGGTACGGGATCTCGTGGCGGGCTTCGAGCGGGAAGGGCTCGCGGCGGAGCGGTGGCGCGAATCGGCCCGGCAAAAGCTGATCGAGGTGCGAGCGTACATTGAGCGAGCGGATCAGATGCGACAGGTGCTTGAAGACAGCCTCCGCTGTGACTGTCTCACCCTAGACGCCTGCCCACTCGTGATTGACCACGCACACTTACCGAGCGGCTCATCTCGTACAGCGATCTCCTGGGCGTGTCGCGGTCGTTCGCCGGCACCAGTAGTCAACCCGCTTCCCCCGCCGAACCGCATTGGGCGCGCTTGACCGGATCACCCTTCGGCCAGCGCCGGCCGGGGCCGGAGCCGGCTGCCGAGCCAGCGGAGGGGGCGGCCGTCGATGGCGGCGAGGCCGAGGGCGATGCAGGCCAGGCCGAACAGGTCGCGCGGCCCGATCCGTTCCCCCAGGAAAAGGGCGCCGAGCAGCACCGCGTTCGGTGGGATCAGCAGCGTCACCAGGGAGACATTGGTGGCTCCGGCCCAGCCCAGCACGGCGAAGAAGATCAGGTAGGCGACGGCGGTGCTGAGCAAGGCCAGCGCGATCACCGCCCAGATCACCCCCGCGCCCGGCATGGGCAGGGTCCAGGGGCGATCGACCAGGAACGTGAGCGGGAGCATCACCAGCGCCGACATGCTCAGTTGGCCGGCGGCGATCACCATCGGCGGCAACCCGCGAAAGCGTCTGGCCCAGATCGCGGAGATGCCGTAGGCGAGGGCGGCGCCAACCACGGCCAGCATCGCCAGCGTCTCGCCGCCGCCGCCGGCCAGGGCGCCCGGGCCGATCATGACCGCCACCCCGGCCAGGCCGATCAGCACCCCGAGCAACCGTTGCGGCGTCAGCTTTTCGTCGCTGGTCGCCACATGCGCGACCAGCACGGTGAAGAGCGGGGTCGTGGCATTGAGAATCGAGGCCAGGCCGGAGGCAATCTGGGTTTGGCCCCAGAAGATCAGGCTGAACGGGATCACATTGTTGAGAATGCCCATGATGAGCAGCGCTCGCCAGAGGCCGGGGTCGGCCGGCAGCCGCCGGCCGCTGAGCAGGACGACCAGGTTAAGGGCCAGCGCCGCCAGCGCGACCCGGCCCAAGACGACGGTCAGCGGCGGCAGCTCGCCGACGGCGACCTTCGAGAAGAAGTACGAACCGCCCCAGATCGCCGCCAGGAGCATCAGCAGCCCCCACTCGATCGGTCCCATGACTAGCTTGACGGCGCCCATCGGCCGCGACATGCCCAATCCTTCACCGGCGATCAGTTTCGCCGGACATCACCACCGCGGTGCTCGCGGTGGAGCCAGAACCCGTTGCCGCGGCCGCGGTGATCCGCCCCGTGAGAACAACGCCGCCCGGCGCTGGCCGTGAGACCGCCGCCGGGCGGACGGTGGGCGACGCCAGGGGGATACAATGCCGGACTGGCGTGGAGTGGGCGGGTGATCCGCCGCGCCATCGGGTCGCCAGGCATGTCTGCCATGACGGCTTGGTCGATAGCCCCGAGGGGAGAGCGCGATCGTGACCACGGCGGCGATCCGGGCCCTATTCCGGCCAGAACCGGGCTCCATCTATCTCGATACCGCGACCTACGGCCTGTTGCCGGCGCCAACCGTGGCGGCGATGCAGCGGGCGCTCCTCCGTTGGCAGGCGGGGAGCGCCGATTTCATCGCGGAGTGGGAGCGGGCCGGCGACGAGTCGCGCGCCCTCTTTGCCCGCCTGATCGGCGTCGGCGAAGACGAGATCGCCCTGGTGCCCACCGTCTCGGTCGGGGTGGGACCAATGGTGGCCTCCCTGGCGCCGGGAGATGAGGTCGTCGTTCCCGATGCGGAGTTCACCTCGGTCCTCTTCCCGCTCCTGGTCGCGGCCGAGTCGCGCGGCGTGATCGTGCGCCAGGTGCCGTTCGCCGGGGTGGCCGGCGCCATCACCGGGCGGACCCGGCTGGCCGCCTTCAGCCTGGTTCAATCACAGGGCGGCCGCACCGCGGACCTCGCCGGCATCTGCCAGGCGGCGCGGCAACACGGCGCCAGGGTGCTGGTCGATGCCACCCACGCCATCCCGTTCTACCCGATCGCGGACTTCCTGCCCGCCATCGATGTCCTCGTCTGCCACGGCTACAAGCATCTGCTCTGCCCGCGCGGGGCCGGCTTTCTCTATGTCCGGCGCGACGTACAGGACGCCTTGCCGCCGGTCCACGCCAACTGGCGCTCCGTCGCCACGTTCGATACCGGCTCCTACGGCGGGCCGCTGGCGCTGGCCCCGGATGCCCGCCGGTTCGATGTGTCACTCGATTGGCTGGCCTGGGTCGGCGCCCGCCAGTCGCTCGCCCTGCTGCTGGAATGGCGAGCTGCCGGCGCCCTCGCCGCCGCCCATCAGCTTGCCCGTGACCTCGCCCACCAGCTCGGCGAGCCTCCTCCGGCGGCGTCGGTGGTCAGTTGCCCCGTGGCCGATGCCGAGACGGTGATGACGATGCTGAAGCGGGCCGGGATCAGGGCCGGCGCCCCGGCCGGCCGCATCCGGCTGGCGCCACACGTCTACAACACGGCGGCGGAGATCGGCCGGGTGGTCTCGCTGCTGGAGCCATTTGTGGTGGGGGAGAACCGTGCGTAGGTGATGGCACCGAGGCCGCGCCGAGACGAAGCTCGGGGCTGCAGCCGCCGAGCTGAAATCACAAACCAGGGTCAGCACGTAGGGTCGCCCCTCGACCTCCACCCAGCGGCGCGCCTGGCCGTCGTTGCCCGGCATCCGCCGCCCACACCGTGGGCAGGGACAACGCCCGGTCGAGGCAGGCGTGGCCGTGCGCGCCGGCATCGGCCAGCAAGACGCCAAGTTGACAGTTCTCAATCCGTCCCGCCGTCCCCGAATCCTGCCGCGCCACCCCGCCCGACTTGGTCCCGTTCTTGAGGAAACCGATCTCGTCCACGATGAGCACCGCGGCCGGATCGGCCAGGTGCTCCACCACATAGGGCCGCGGGTCGTCGCCCACGGCAGCGGCGTCCCCGCGGGCGGTACGCTGCCGCCGCTGCACCCCATCCGGCGTCGCTTCCCCCATCTGCTCGGCTCGTTGCCACCCGGTGCGGCGCTCCACCGGCCCGAGCCAGGTGGCCAGGTCCGGCCCCACCCGCGCCCGGACCTCGGGCCGCCGCCAGGGCGACCCACTCCGCGCCCGGTGCTGCTTGCCGACCCGCACCTCAAGGGCAGCCGCTCCTTCGCTGGGCCACCCAGGCTGCCAACTCATGGGCTGGTGTAGGAACTAGGGCAGCCCGTCGCTCATCTCCTCGTGCAGCCGCTCCCCATCGATTGCCATCATCCAGCCATCACCGCGCCGTGAGGCGTACAATTCGGAGCGAATGACGCGACCCGATCCCAATTGGGGAGGAGGCTTGGGGTTGAGGCGAATGCTGAAGGGTTTCGCGGTGGCGGCCACGGCCGGCATGTTCATCGTGCTGCTGATGGGGGCGACGGTGACGAATACCGGCTCCGGCGAGGGGTGCGGCAGGTCGTGGCCGCTCTGCCACGGCCAATTCATCCCGGAGTACGCCTTCGAGACGATGGTCGAATATAGCCATCGCCTCGTCACCGGGATCGAGGGGCTGCTGATCGCCGGGCTGTCCCTGGGCGCCTGGTTGTCGCGGCGCCGGCTGCCGGAGATGAAGTGGCTCGTGCCGCTGATGATCGTCACCCTCCTGCTGCAAT
>JACCYK010000651.1 GCA_013696525.1 Chloroflexia bacterium | reverse complement strand
GCTTGACCGTGGCCGAGAATTTGACGCTGGCGCGGCGGCCGGGAGCCGCCGTCGCCCGGCTGGCCCATGTCCACCAGCTCTTCCCGGAACTGGAACGGCGCGCCGGGCAGCGGGCCGGCTCCCTCTCCGGCGGCCAGCAGCAAATGGTCGCCATCGCCCGCGCCCTCGTCAATGACAACCGGCTGCTCTTGATCGACGAGCCTTCCAAGGGGCTGGCGCCGGTCGTCGTGACGCACATGACGGAGGCGCTGGCGGCGATCAAGGGGGCGACGACCATCCTCCTGGTCGAGCAGAACCTAGGGGTGGCCCAAGCCCTGGGTGACGACGCGGTGATCCTCGACGATGGCCAGGTCGTCTTCAGCGGGTCGATGGCCGAGGTCGCGTCGGATGAGGCTCTACAGGCGCGCTATCTTGGCGCCGGGGCTCACCAATGAGCACCTTCGTCCTGCTTTTGATGACCGGGCTGGCCCTGGCCGCGATGTACTTCCTACTGGCGGCGGGGCTCTCGCTCATCTTCGGCCTTATGGACGTCCTGAACTTCGCCCACGGCGCCTTCTTTACCTGGGGCGCCTACGCCGCCTGGTGGACCATCGGCCTGGTTTCACCCGGACTGGTGGCCTCGACCGGCGCCTTCTTGCTGGCGATCGTTGTTGCCACGGTGGTCGTCGGTCTCATGGCGGCGGCGGTCGAAGCCGGCCTCCTGCGCCGCCTCTACAACCGCCATATCTATCAGGTGCTTGTCACGCTTGGCATCGGGCTGGCCCTCAGCCAGCTCACCTCGGTGATCTGGCAAGCCGATGCCCGTCCCTTCCCGCAGCCGGCCTGGCTGTCGGCGACGAGCACCGTGCTCGGGGCGACCGTGCCGAACAACCGTTTCCTGCTGATTGGCGCCGCCGTTGTGGTGCTGGGTGGCATGCTGCTCTTCTTGCGACGGACCCGATACGGGTTGATCGTACGGGCGGGCTCGGAGAACCGGGACATGGTGCGGGCGCTGGGCATCGACGTTGACCGCGCCTTCACCGTCGTCTTCGCCCTGGGCGGGGCGCTGGCCGGGCTGGGCGGGGTCTTTGGCGCCGCCTATTTCGGCTCGATTAATCCCAACTTCGGCACCGTCAACCTGATCTTCGCCTTTATCGTCGTCGTCATCGGCGGCCTCGGCTCCGTCACCGGCAGCGCCCTGGCGGCGGTCGTGATCGGGCTTGCCCAGCAGTTCGGCAACTACTACACGACCTGGGCCGGTGACTTTGTCGTCGTCCTGCTCCTGGCGGTCGTGCTGCTGGTCCGGCCGGGCGGCCTAATGGGGAGGACGCGGTGAACGACGGTGCCAGGTTGCGGCCGATGCTGCCAGTCATCATCCTCGTCCTGCTGCTGGCGCTGCCGCTGATCACGCTTCCCGTGCCGGTCCTGTTCGACGGGCCGATCAACAGCCCTGGCAACCTGCAACTGCTGGCGGCCGGCTTCGCCTTCGGCATCGCCGCCCTCGGCTACAACCTCCTCTTCGGCTACACCGGGGTCTTGTCTTTCGGCCACGCTCTGTTCTTCGGCGCGGGGGTCTACCTGCCGACGATCGCCCTCCGCGAGTGGGGCTGGGCCCTTGTCCCGGCGGTGGTCTTCGCGCTCGCGGGAGGGACGTTGCTGGCGGCGGCCGTCGGCGCCCTGTCGCTGCGGACCCACGGCGTCTACTTCGCGATGGTGACGCTCGCCTTCGCCCAGGCCGGCTACGTCCTAGCCGGCAAGAACGTCGGCGGCTTGACCGGCGGCGAAGAGGGGATCAGCTTGCCCTTCCGCCAACTGCCGGCCTGGATGGTCGGCGTGATCAACACCCACAACCTCTACTGGCTGGCCGTCGCCACCTTGATCCTCGTCTACCTCGCTGCCCTACGGCTGGTCACCTCGCCAATGGGCCGGGTTTGGCAAGGGATTCGCGAGAACGAGCGCCGGGTCGAGTTGCTCGGCTTACGGCCATACGGCTTCAAGCTGCTCGCCTTCGTCATCTCCGGCGCCTTCGCCAGCGTTGCCGGCGTCGTCTACCTCTTCCTGGTCGGCGGCGCCAACCCGCGCTCCGTCGGCGCTGACCTCACGGTCGCCCTCCTGCTGATGGTCATCATCGGCGGTGTCGGCTCGCTCTGGGGACCGATCGCGGGCGCCGTCCTCTACCACTACCTGAATGTCCGCCTCACCGTCTGGGCCGCGTCGCCGGCGGTCGCCGATCTCCCCGCCATCATCGGCCAACCACTGCGCGACCCGCTCTTCATCTTCGGCCTAATCTTCGTTTTGTTAGTCCTCTTCTTCCCGCGGGGACTGGCCGGTGCCCTCGCCGGGAGTCGCCTGCAAGCCGTGCGACGAGCGCTCGGAGGCCGTCCACGGCAGCTTAGCCAGCCGGGACACATCGAATGACAACCGGCAACATCAATCCAGTTGAGGGCGATCTATCGGTCAATGGAATCACGCTACGCGTCGTCACTTGGGGACAGCGCACCGGACCCGAACGCGCCGTCCTGCTCGTCCACGGGATCACCGCCAACAGCCAATACTGGGCTGACTTCGGCCCGTTCCTCGCCGCCCGCGGCTGGTTCGTCATCGCCCCCGACCTGCGCGGCCGCGGCCGGAGTGAGAAGCCCGTCCACGGTTACGGCCTCCCGTTCCACGCCAACGATTTGCTCTCGCTCCGCGATGCGCTCGACCTGCCAATGGTCCATTTGGTCGGCCATTCACTCGGCGCCCTGATCGGTCTCTACCTTGCCGCGCTCTATCCCGACCGCCTGGCGCGGCTCGTCCTGGTCGATGCCGGTGGCAAGCTTCTGCCCGACACCTATCAGGCGATCGCCCTCGCCCTGGCCCGCCTTGGACGCCCGTACCCGTCATTAGACGCCTATCTGACAGCCATGCGGGAAAGCTCACCCCTGCCCTGGCGGCCGTTCGGCGAGCAGTACTACCGCTACGACGCCGAGATGCAGGCGGACGGCACGGCGCGGTCAAGCGCGCCGCGGGCCGCCATCACCGAGGAGCAAGCCGCGATCGCTCTCACCCGCTTGGAAACCCTGCCGGGCCTGGTCACGGCCCCGACGTTGATCGTCCGCGCCACGGTCGGCTTGCTCGGCGGCGAGCGCGGCCAGATCCTACCCCGCTCCGAGGCCGACCGCTTGCTGGCCACGATCGCCGGCAGCCGCCTGGTCGAGATTCCCGATGCGAACCACTACACCATCGTCCTGGCCGGGTCGTTTGCCCAAGCGGTGTCCGGGTTCCTCGAGGCATGAAGCCGCCTCGTCTCACGCTTGGTGAAGGCCGCGCCGGCCTCAATTCGAGGCGCGAACACCTGTCCTGACTCGGGTCCGGCGCGGTATACTTATCGGTCCAGCCCGCTCGCCAGCGGGTATTATTTCGTCCGGGAGACCCACATGCCAGATTTTAGGATCGTCTCTGACCTGCGGCCCACCGGCGACCAGCCGACCGCGATTGCCGGGCTGGTCGAGGGGCTCGAAGAGAACCTTCACTATCAAACGTTGCTCGGGGTCACGGGCTCCGGCAAGACCTTTACGATGGCCAACGTCATCGAGCGGGTCAACCGGCCGACGCTCGTGCTCGCCCACAACAAGACGCTGGCGGCGCAGCTCTACGCCGAGTTCAAAGAGTTCTTTCCCCAGAATGCGGTCGAATATTTCGTGAGCTACTACGACTACTACCAGCCGGAAGCGTACATGCCGCGCACCGACACCTTCATCGAGAAAGATTCGGACATCAATGAAGAGATCGAGAAGCTGCGCCACGCCGCGACCCGCTCCCTGCTGACCCGGCACGATGTCATCATCGTCGCCTCGGTCTCCTGCATTTACGGCCTCGGCTCGCCCGAGGAATACGCGGCCAAGCACATCCAGCTTCGTCGCGGCGCTCAACTCCGGCGGGACAACATCGTGCGGCGGCTGATCGACGTCCAATATGACCGCAACGACATGACCCTCGTCCGCGGCTCGTTCCGCGTCCGCGGCGACACCTTGGAGATTTTTCCCGCTTACGAGGAGATCGCGGTCCGGGTCGAGTTCTTTGGCGACGAGATCGAGCGGATCGTGGAAGTCGATCCCCTCACCGGCGAGCTGCTGGTCGAGCGGACGGAGACGGATATCTATCCGGCCCGCCACTTCGTCACCTCCGAGGAGAAGCTGAAAGTCGCCCTGAAGGACATCGAGCAGGAGCTGGAGGAGCGCCTGGCCGAGCTGGACGGGCAGGGCAAGCTCCTCGAAGCCTCCCGGCTGCGGCAACGAACCATGTATGACCTCGAAATGCTGCAGGAGACCGGCTTTTGCTCCGGCGTCGAAAACTACTCGATGCACCTGTCGCGGCGGCGGCCCGGCGAGCAACCATCCACCCTGATGGACTATTTCCCGGAAGATTTCCTGATGTTCGTCGACGAGTCGCACATCTCGTTGCCGCAAGTTCGCGGCATGTTTGCCGGGGATCGCGCCCGCAAGGACGTCCTGATCGAGCACGGGTTCCGCCTGCCGTCCGCCCGCGATAACCGGCCCCTGACCTTCAATGAGTTCGAGCGGATGCTGCGGCAGGCGATCTTCGTCTCGGCCACGCCCGGCCCCTACGAGGGGGAACACAGCGAGAAGGTCGTCCAGCAGGTGATCCGGCCGACCGGGCTGATCGACCCGGCGATCTCGGTCCGCGCCACCAAGGGTCAGATCGACGACCTGCTGAGCGAGATCAACCTCCGGGTGGGCCGGGGCGAGCGAGCGCTCGTCACGACCCTGACCAAGCGCATGGCGGAAGACCTCGCCGACTACCTCAAGGAGTCTGGGGTCCGCACGCACTACCTGCACAGCGAGATCGATACGCTCCAGCGGATCGAGATCCTGCGTGACTTGCGGCTCGGCATCTACGATGTGGTGGTCGGGATCAACTTGTTGCGAGAAGGGCTCGATCTGCCAGAAGTCTCGTTGGTGGCGATCCTCGATGCCGACAAGGAAGGGTTTCTCCGCAGCGAGGGCGCGCTGATCCAGAATATCGGCCGCGCCGCCCGCCATGTCGATGGTCAGGTCATCATGTACGCCGATACCATGACGCGCTCCATGAAGGCCGCGATCGACGAGACGTATCGCCGTCGCGACATCCAGATGGCCCACAACGAGGAGCACGGGATCGAGCCGCGCGGCATCGTCAAGGAGATCAAGGACTTGACCGACCGGGTCAAGGCCGTGGCGGAGGAGCGCGGGGAGTACCGGACAGATCCGGGCGGGCCGGGTATCATCGCCGAGATCCCGCGCGACGAGCTGGCGCGGATGGTCAAGGATCTGGAATCGCAGATGAAGACGTCCGCACGCAACCTCGAGTTCGAGAAGGCCGCCTTGCTCCGCGATCAGATCGTCGAGCTGCGCCGGATCATCGAAGTCGATCCGATCGCCGCCTTCTAAGTGAGCGAACGCATTCCGGCGGCTGCCGCATCATCCGAACCTTCGACCATTCTGGTGCTGCACGGGCCAAACCTGAACCTCCTCGGCACGCGTGAGCCGGGAGTCTACGGTTCGGTCACCCTGCCCGAGATCAATGCCCTTCTGCGGCAGCGAGCGGATCAGGCGGGCGCCCTGGTCGAACTCGTGATCCACCAATCCAATCACGAGGGGGTGCTGGTCGATCTGATCCAGGAGCATGGCCCGCGCTCGGTGGCGATCGTCATCAACCCCGGTGCCCTGACCCACTACAGCATCGCCCTCCGCGATGCCCTCGCCGCGGTGGCCCGGCCGGTGATCGAGGTCCATCTCTCCAACGTCCATGCCCGCGAGGAGTTTCGCCACCACTCGGTCGTGGCGCCGATCGCGGTCGGGCAGATCGCGGGTTTTGGTAAGGATGGCTACGCGATGGCGCTCGACTACGCGATTCGACAGTACGTGGTCAGCGAGGAAGACAACCAATGAGCAATCGGTTGGATCGGGTGCGGTCCGTGCTGGCCAAACGTGGCTTGGACGCGGCGGTCATCACCAGCCCAGCCAATCGCTTCTATCTGAGCGGGTACACGGCGGATGGTCCGGTCGGGTCGGCGGGCGCGGTCCTGGTGGACGACACGTCGATCATTGTCTGCACCAGCGCGGTCAATGCCGGCTGGGCGACGGCGACCGTCCGGCCCGGGGTCGGGGTCGAGCAATGGGAACGGCCCTGGGAGCCCTGGCTGGCGGAACGGATCGGTACGGCCGGGTGGAAGACCGTCGGCTTCGAGGATACCGATCTGACGGTGGCCAGCTTCGATGCGTTGCGGTCCAGCGAGCGGTCGCCGGCCTGGGAACCGCTGGGCGACAGCCTCGATGGCTTACGCATGGTCAAGGACGACCAGGAGCTCGACCTGATCACGGCGGCGATCCGGCTGAACGATGACGTCTTCGCGGCGGCGGCCCGCGGCCTCGAAGCCGGCACGACCGAACGGGAGCTAGCTTGGCGGATCGACCGCGAGATGCGAGAGCGCGGCGGCGATGGCAACGCCTTCGAGACGATCGTGGCGGCCGGTCCCAACTCGGCGAATCCCCACCACGAGCCGACGGACCGGCCCATCGTGGACGGAGAGCCGGTCATCATCGACATGGGCGTCCGCACCCGCGGCTATCTGTCCGACCTTACCCGGACGATCTGGGTCGGCGAGCCGTCGCCCACGCTGCGGGCGGTCTACAATGTCGTATTCGCCGCCAACGCGGCGGCGATCGCGGCGATTCGTCCTGGCATGACCGGGGTCGAGAGTGACCAGACGGCCCGCGCGGTGATCGCTGACGCCGGGTATGACGAGCAATTCGTGCATGGTCTCGGCCATGGGATCGGCATTCGCATCCATGAGGCGCCATCCATGGGCAAGACGCACGAGGGCATGGTGCCGGTCGGGGCGGTGATCACGATTGAACCGGGGATCTATATTCCGGAGTGGGGCGGGGTTCGCATCGAGGACGTCGGCGTCGTCGAGGCGACTGGCTTGCGAATACTGACGCGTGCGCCGAAGACCGATCTTTCGGTTGACGAACGGTAGCCCGGTTCTGAGCGGCGTAAGGAGGCATACGAACAATGATTGATACCGGCGGCATTCGGAAAGGCATTACGCTCGATATTGATGGCAAACTCGTCAAGGTGATCGAGTTCTCGCACAACAAGCAGGGGCGCGGATCCGCTCAATTGCGAATGACGCTGCGCGATCTCCGCACCGGCTCGCTGACGCAGCAAACGGTTCAGGCCGGCGCCAAATTTAATCCGGTGCGCCTCGAACGGCGGCATGTCCAATACCTCTACCCGGAGGGGGAGCACTTTCACTTCATGGACACCGAGACCTTCGATCAGTTGGTGCTCGATGCCCGATCCGTCGGCGACACCGCGAAGTTCATCAAAGAGAACGATGTGGTTGACCTGCTGACCTACGATGAGGAACCGATCGATATCGAGCTGCCGACCGCCGTGAACCTGACGGTGACCGACACCGATCCGGGCCTGAAGGGCGACACCGCCAGCGGCGCCACCAAACCGGCGACGCTCGAAACCGGGCTGGTCGTCAGCGTCCCGCTCTTCGTCAACATCGGCGATATGGTCAAGGTCGATACTCGCTCCGGCGACTACCTTGAGCGGGTGAGCTGAGTGGCGACGGAACAGGACGTGGCGGAGCGGGCCCGGCAGCTGACCGATATTGCCGAGGTGGGCGGACCGGAGGGCGTGGAACGCCTGGTTCGCTCGCTGGTGGACATCATGCGCGACGGCGGCCTCTCGAAGCTCGACCTCAACGTGGGCACCCTATCGGTCAGGTTGCGGGGGAAGGCCACCGGGGCCGCTACCATTGAGAGAACCGTGCGGAGCGTCGGGCTGAGCATGCCGGCGGCGCCCGAGCTTGCCGCCGACCACGTCATCACGGCGCCGATGATCGGCACGTTTTATGCCGCCGCCTCGCCCGACGACCCACCATTGATCGACGTTGGTGATCAGGTTTCGCTCGGCCAGGTGGTCGGCATTATCGAAGCGATGAAGATCATGAACGAGATCGTGGCCGACCAAGCGGGCGAGGTGGCCGCGATCCTCGTCAAGAATGGGCAAGCGGTCGAATATGGCTTTCCCCTGATCCTGTTGGCGCCGTCCGGAAGCGGCGCGTGACCGGGCGGCTGGTCGGGGTCAAAACGCTCTCCACGTACGTGCGTAACCTGCTCGAGAGTGACGACCTTTTGGCCGATATCTGGGTCCAGGGTGAGGTATCGTCGGTGTACCAGCATCGCTCGGGGCACGTCTATTTCTCGCTTCAAGACGGCGACACCCAGCTTAAGTGTGTGCTGTTTCGGACCAACGCGGTGCGCCAACGATCACTCCCGGGCCAGGGCGAGCTCGTCGTCGCCCACGGCAACGTCTCCATCTATGAGCGGGACGGCGCCGTCCAGCTCTATGTTGACAGCGTTCAACCAGCCGGACAGGGGCTGACGGCCCTGGAGTTGGAACGGTTGCGCCAGCGGCTCGACGCCGAAGGTCTGTTCGACGACGATCGCAAGCGGCCGCTTCCCCTCGCCCCTCGCTACATCGGCGTCGTCACCTCACCCGATGGCGCGGTCTGGCACGATATCCAACAGGTGCTCCGACGCCGCTACCCGCTGACTCACCTCCTGCTCGCACCGGCTCAGGTCCAGGGTGATCGCGCGCCGTCGTCGCTCGTCGCCGCGCTGGACGCCCTCCAGATGGACGGTCGGGCCGAAGTCGTGATCGTCGCCCGCGGCGGCGGCTCGGCCGAGGATCTGATGGCGTTCAACGACGAATCGGTCGTGCGGGCCATCTTTGCCAGCCGTGTCCCCGTTATCAGCGGCATCGGCCACGAGACCGACTGGACCCTGGCCGACCTTGTCGCCGACCGGCGGGCGCCGACGCCCTCGGTCGCGGCCGAACTGAGCACGCCGTCAGTGGCCGAGCTCTCCCTCCGGATCGAGGAGTCGCGCCTGCAGCTTTGGCGCCTGGCGACCGCGACGGTGGCCGATCACGCCTCCGAGCTTCGCCATTTGCGGCGAAGTTTGCAGCGCGTCAGTCCTGGACAGGTCGTCGCGGCCCGCCGCCAAGCCTTGTCACAGCTTGATGTGCGTGCTCGCCGCGGCCAGGAACGGTCCGTGGACGTGGCGCGGAGGAAGGTCGCCCTCCAAACCAACCTGCTGCGCTCGCTCAATCCGCGCCGGGTGCTGGCGCGCGGCTACGCCGCGGTCTCGATCGCCACTACCGGGCAGCCGGTGACGCGCGGGAGCCAGGCGCCGCCTGGTGAAGTCCTCCACCTCCAACTCGCCGATGGCGCCCTGTTGAGCCGGGTCGAATCAACGGCGGCCACGTCCTATCTCCCGGCCGAGGCGTATCGATGACGAACGGGCCAGGCAACAGACCGACCTACGATCAGTGGTCATCAATCCTGGACGAGGGTTCTTTCGAAGAAGTGTACGACGCGCTGGAAACCGTCGTCGCTCATCTCGAGGACGCTCACCTGCCGTTGGCCGATGCGCTCGCCTGCTACGAGCTGGGGATGCGCCTCGCCGCCCGCTGCGATCGGTATTTGCAAGAGGCGGAGCTGCGGATCAGCCGGCTGGACGAGGACACCGCTCGTGCCGCCGCGGACGACGATCCCTTGGCCGACGATTTTGAACAATCTCGACTCTAGAACGCTCGTCCCGGCATGTTGAGCGTGCACCAAGGTGGCCAACCGCCGATGTCGTTCGATCCGTCAACGCGGTTGCCAGTTGGAAAGCTCCCGGCCGGGCTGCTCGGACCACTGCTGGCCACCTTCGGCCCGGGGGATCCCGATGTCATCGTTGGCGCCGGGGTTGGCCGCGACGCCGCCGCCATTGCCGTCGGCGACCGCATCCTGGTCGTAAAAACCGATCCGATCACCTTTGCCAGCGACAACGCGGCGGCATACCTGGTGGATGTGAATGCGAACGACCTCGCCTGTCTGGGCGCGACGCCGCGCTGGATGCTGGTGACGGCGCTCCTGCCCGCGGGCATCACCGCGGGCGAGGTCAGCGCCCAATTCGAAGCGCTCCGCCTCGCCAGTCAAGCGCGGGGCATTGCCCTCATTGGCGGCCACACCGAAGTCACCACCGGCCTCGACCGCACGATCCTGGTTGGCTGCTTGCTGGGTGAAACGACGCCCGAACGATTGCTCCGGCCGGGCGGAGCGCGGCCCGGCGACCGCCTGCTGCTCACCAAGTCGTTGGCGATCGAGGGGACCGCCCTGCTGGCGACCGAGCTCGGCTCCCTGCTGGAGGCCGGGATCGGCCGCGAGATGCGCGACCGGGCGCGGGCGCTGCTGGACAGCCCCGGTATTTCGGTGTTAAACGACGCTCAAACGCTCCTGGCAACCGGCGGCATCACCGCCTTGCACGATGTGACGGAAGGCGGCCTGGCTATGGCGGTCCGCGAAATAGCCGCCGCCGCCAATGCCGGGGCACGACTCGATCCGCGCTCGATTCCCATATTGGCGGAGACGACCGCCGTCGCCGGCTACCTGGAGCTTGATCCGTTGGGCATGCTCGGGTCCGGCAGTCTTCTCGCCACCGCCGCGCCAGAGACCGTCTCCAAGCTAATTGCGGCGGCCGAAGCGGCCGGCTTCGCGGTCCACGACATCGGCCAAATCTTGCCGTCCGCCAAGGGAATTCACCTGCACGATAACGGGACCGTGGGAGACCTGCCGACGTTTGACACGGATGAGGTAAGCCGCGCTTTGAACGAATTTAGGTACCAGGTTGAAGGGGAGGGTGCGCCATGAACGGACTCGTCGTTGCCAGCACGAATGGCCAGGTTGGGATCCGGGCCGCGATCGAGGTGCTGCGCCAGGGCGGCTCCGCCATCGACGCCGTGATCGCCGGGATCGAGCTGGTGGAGGCCAATCCCGACGATCATTCAGTCGGCTACGGCGGCTTGCCCAACCTTCTCGGTGAAGTCGAGCTGGACGCGAGTATCATGGACGGCAGGAAACTGGCGACGGGAGCGGTGGGCGCGCTGCAGGGGCATCAAGATGCAATCGCCCTCGCCCGGCAGGTCATGGAATCGCTGCCGCATGTCCTGATCGTCGGCGAGGGCGCAAATCGGCTGGCGGCGGAAGTCGAGCTGAGGCCGGTCGATCTACTCTCCGCCGACGCGGAGCGGACCTGGCGATCGCGGCTCGATTCGCCGCCCGCCGGACACGATCCGTACATCGCGAAAGTTCGCGAGCTGGTTGGCAGTCTCAGTCGTGACCCGGAGCTGGCGGACGACCATCACGGCACGGTCAACTTCATCGCCCGCGACCGCCACGGCGATATCGCCTGCGGCGTCAGCACCTCCGGCTGGGCCTGGAAGTACCCGGGCCGGCTGGGTGACTCGCCGATCATCGGCGCCGGCAACTACGCCGACAACCGGTGGGGCGCCGCCGCCTGCACCGGCCGCGGCGAGATGGCGCAGCGCCTCTGCACCGCGCACAGCGTCGTCACCTTCATGCGGTTTGGGCTATCGCTCGATCAGGCGCTGCGCAAAGCCGTCGAGGACCTGCAGGCGCTCGACGACGAGTACCGGAGCGAGGTCAACATCATTGCCATCGACAAGGACGGCGCCCACGCCGCTGCTTCAACCGACCCCGGCAAGACCTACGTCTACATGGGTGACGACATGGACGACTTCATCGAGGCCGATCGGGTCCACGTCGGGCCGTAGAAACCGCGGCGGCCGCGGCAATGCCGAAGCGCGACCACTCGGATTCAGGCTAAATGTCCTTGTTCAGCGTCTCCAGGAACTCGTCGTTTGTCTGCGTCTTCGACAGGCGAGCCAGCAGCAGCTC
>JACCYK010000641.1 GCA_013696525.1 Chloroflexia bacterium | reverse complement strand
CGACCGGGCCGCCCTCGGCGGTGCCGCCGCAAGCGGCGAGGACGAGGGCGCTGGTACTGGCCACCGCCCCCGTCAGCAGGATGCGGCGCGACATCGTCGCCGAGTCGGGAGAGATCGAAAACGTAGCCATCGAGGCGGGCCTCCAAACGTACGATTACGTGCAACAACGCGAGTATCAGGCGAATTGTGGCCGCCGCCGGCATTGCCCGTGGGCCGAGGCCAGAAGCGGCGCCGTCATCGCCACGTCATGTCGTCCGCAAGTCTACGCCTCGCCACGATTTCGTGCTGTCGGGAAATGTTCGCGTCTGCCGCGGGTTTGGTCTGATATGTTGAGCACCGCGGGCGCGAGCGGCGGTAGCCGGCGCCGGAGGGATGGAGCAGCAATGAGCGAGGCGCCGCGGTCTTCGATGCGGCCGAGGACAGTGCCGGTGGGAGACGTGTCACTGGCGGCCGCCGAGTATCCGGGAGAGGGGCCGCCGGTCGTCCTTCTCCATGGGATTGGGAGTCGCGGTGTCTCCTGGTGGCCGGTGATCGACGGCCTGACCCCGTTTTTTCATCTCTACGTGCTTGACTTGCGCGGGCATGGCGATTCCAGCACACCGGCCGCCGGGTACGATGGCGCCGACTACGTGGGCGATCTGGAGCAGGCGCTGGACGGGCTGGGACTGGAGCGGCCGCGGATCATTGGCCACTCGCTGGGCGCCTTGGTCACCTTGGCCTGGGCCAGCCTGCATCCGGCACGGGCGGCGGCGCTCGTCTTGGAGGACCCGCCGCTGCGGACCGTGCCGCGAACGCTTGAGCTGTTCGACGAGTGGATCGCGCTGGCGGCGATGCCGCCGGCCGCGGTCGCCGCGATCTACCAGAAGCGCTACCCGGCTTGGAGCGCCGAGGAGCGGGCCCGCCGGGCCGCCAGCATCACCGGCACCGCCCCCGCCGTCTTCCAGGAGGCGCGGGCACGAGCCGAGCGCACCCTACGGCAGCAGGGCGAGCATCTGGTGTCGCTGAGCCGTCGATTGCCGCCGACGTTGCTCGTCTCTGGCGATGTCACGGCCGGCGGCTTGTTGGCGCCAGCCGATGCGGACCTCTTCGCGGCCACCGTGCCCCGAGCGGAGGTTGTCCAGTTCCCGGGCGCGGGGCACAGCCTGCACCGCGAATTACCGGACGAGTTTCTAGCGGCGGTGGTGCCGTTTTTACAGGCCGCTGGTTGAATCGCCCGATAGCTGGTGACGACCGGAGGCATGAGAGTGAGAAACGATGGTTGACCAGGCGCGGAGACCAAGCAATTCCACCGACGGCCACCTCTGCTTGGGGTTAATCTCCGGCACCTCGGCCGATGGCATCGATGCCGCCCTGGTCCGGATTGATGGGGCCGGGGCCGGGGCGCGGATTGAGCTCATCGCCTTCCGCTCGACCCCGTATCCAGCCAAGGTGCGAGCGGAGCTGCTGGCGCTGTACGCGGCCGATGCGCCAAACGCGATCGCCCGCCTCTGCTCGCTCAACGTGGTCCTCGGCGACCTGTTCGCCGACGCGGCGGCCGCGGTCTGCCGGCAGGCGGCCGTCGCCATCGACGCCCTGCATGTCGTCGGCTCCCACGGGCAGACGGTCTGGCATCAGCCGGGGCCGGATCCCGCGTTGCCCCTCTCGACCCGTTCGACGATGCAGATAGCCGAGCCGGCGGTCATCGCCGAGCGGCTGCGGGTGCCGGTTATCGCCGATTTCCGGGCCGCCGATATCGCCGCTGGCGGCCAGGCGGCGCCGCTGGCGTCGTACTTCGACTGGGTGATGTTGCGGCATCCGGAGCGCTCCCGCGCCCTCCAGAACCTTGGCGGCATCGGCAACGTCACCTACCTGCCGGCCGGGGGGGATCTGACATCGGTCCGGGCCTTCGATACCGGTCCCGGCAACATGGTCATCGATGGGTTGATGACCCTGCTCACCGCCGGGGCCGAGGAGTTTGATCGAGACGGCGAAATGGCGGCGGCGGGCACGGTCGATCGCGCCCTCTTGGACGAGTGGCTGGATGACGACTACCTCCGGTTGCCGCCACCGAAGACGACTGGCCGTGAGCTGTATGGGCTGCCGTTCGCCCGCCGTCTGCTGACCGGGGCCGGGATCGAGGAGGGAGCGCTGGCGCCGGGGGCGACGCCCACCGCCGGAGCGCAACGCCGGGCCATCGACTTGATCGCGACCGCCACCGCCCACACCGTCTGCACGATCGCCGATGGCTATCGCTACTGGCTGCCCACGGTCGACGAGGTGATCATCAGCGGCGGCGGCAGCCGCAACCCGACCTTGATGCGGTGGCTGGCCGAGGCGCTGGAACCGGTCCCGGTCGCCGCCATTGATACATATGGGATCGACGGCCGGGCCAAGGAGGCGATGGCCTTCGCCCTGATGGCCCACGACGGCCTGGCCGGGCTGCCGACGAATGTGCCGGGCGCCACCGGCGCCCGGCGGGCGGCCACGCTCGGCAAGCTGGTGCCGCCAGGGACGAAGTCGTGAGTCGTGAGTCGTAAGCACGGACGTGAGCCGGCTCTGCCTGGCTGGGCGACCACTTGCGGACCAATCGGCCACGGGGTACGCTCCTGCACGACTCACGAC
>JACCYK010000635.1 GCA_013696525.1 Chloroflexia bacterium | reverse complement strand
GAGCTGGAAGGAGCACTGGGCGACTACCTCCGCCATTACACCGAACGGGATCTCACCAGCCTGCGGATCTGGCATACGTTGCAAGACGCCGGCGGCGCGGACTGAAACTCACCGGTGCTGAAGGGGTCGGAGCGGCGCGGCCCGGAAGTCGCGGACCGTGATCGTGCCCGACTCCGTCCACGGGCCGAGGCGACCGGATTGGCGCTCTCCGCTCAGGGTGGCGAGGACCACCTCGCCCGCCAACGCCAGCTCGATGTAGGGGCCGGAGAGGATGAGTGTAAACGCGACGGGAGTGCTCGCCGGGAACGGCTGGTTGAGGGTGCCGCGCTGCAAGATTTCCATCCGGAACCAGGGTTGGCCGGACCACTGATCACGGATGAGCAGCCATTTCTTGAGGATGACCTCGCGGGCGCCGGCTTGCAGCTCGATGAAATAGCCGGCGCTGGATTCGGCATCGACGCGAAACGCCAGGCCCCCGATCGTAGCGTCAAGGTGGATCGTTCCTTCGGCGTAGACATCTTGGACGTCGGATTCGGTCAGCAATAGGTCCATTTCCCCTGGACTCGCCGTCAGCGACCAGGGGGACGCGGGGAGTATCGGCGAGCCGCGCAAGCGTGACGTTGTCATGCCCGGTGGTTCGCTGAGCGGCGTCTCCTGATAGGCGGCCCAGCCCGGAAAGCGTTCACACCGGAGGCTGCCGTCCTCGCGCTGAGCGAGAACTAGGGGCGCCACCACGAACTTGCCGGCGGTGTTGACCATGGTTGTCCAATCGACGTCGACCGGGCCATCCTGACGCCCGGGGCGATGCCAGCAGAGATAGAGATGCCGTCCCTGCCAGGTGCAGAGGCGACCGGCGTAGTGGCCCAACGGGGCCAGCACCCCGCCATCCGGCGGCACCAGGTACGGGCCGGTGATCGACGTCGCCATCCAGTAACGTTGAGTGCGATCCTCCATGATGCCGGCGGTCAGGTAGAAGGTGCCGTTGATCGTGAAGACCTGGGGGCACTCCAAATCCCAATAGCGTCGCGGGGTAAAGAGCGGCGGCCGGACCTCCCAGGTTTGGAGGTCGGTGGACGTCATCAGGCCGACACAACCCCGGCGCAAGAGGGGGCCGTCCTTCTCCCGGGCACAGACGGCCGCGTAATAGGTGCCATCGTGTCGCACCGGTTTTGGGTCACGCCAAGAGACGCGGCCGGAGTCGTCCCGGCTCGCCTCGTACCAGCGCGAGTCGGCGGCGGCAACCGGGTTCCGGTCGCTCTTGGTCCAGGAGAATAGGTCCGTTGAAACGGCGCTCCCGGTGCGTTGGACTTGGCCGTCGTCCGCCTTGCCAAGGGCGGTGTAGAGCATGATGTACTCCCCGTCATGCTCGGTGACGCTCATGGTCCAAATCTGGTCGTCGTCGCAGGCGCCGGGGTCGCTGGTGCGGAGGGCCGCCGGCAGCCCGCGCCAGGAGAGCCCGTCGGTGGTGACCGCGTGCTGCACGAGATCATGGTTCGGTAGGGTCAGGTGAAAGAGGTGCAGCTCGTCACCAAGCGGGAAGACTTCAATGTCTCCGACCTCGGAGTAGCCGAACCCGCGCGGCACGTACACCTATTGGCCTTCCTTCTCTTGGGGCTACCACTCGACTCCGCGGATCCGCCATGTGAGGGAGCCGACATACACCTTAGCCCCGTGATTATCAGCCGAGCTCGGGAATAAATCCCCGAGCTGAAGGCACAAACCCCATGAATGGGGCTGAGGGGAGAGGCACCGTTGCCTGAAAATTGATGCTACGTCCGAAGGATGCAAAGCCACCGCGACCCAGACAGCCGGCTCTCAGCCGGGGTACCCTCTGGGTCTCGTGTTTTCAGCTCGGGGATTCATTCCCGAGCTTGGCCACGATTGCACGCTCCTCGAATGACTCCACCGGCCGACGCCGCGCAAGGATCTCGCTGAAGAAGGATTTGACCGGCTCGAGCACCTTAAACCCTTCATGGCCGACGCCGGGCACGGTTGCTTGCCGGACGTCGATGCCGTGCTGTTCGAGGCTGGCCTTGAGCGAGGCCAGCCGGTCCTGGCGATTGACGCCGGCATCCTCCGCCCCCGGCATCCAGGTGCGGCTGGTCCTGGGGATCGTGATCTCCCAGGTCTCGGTATCGTCGCCGCCAATCACGAGTTGGACCGGCACCCGGCGCAGGCCGTCGAGGTCGAGCGGGGCACCGAACACCGCCTCAACGTCGCGGACACCGACCCAGTAATCACGGTCGTTGGTGAGCAAGGTGACGACGCCGGGGGCGCCGACCGAGACGCCGAGCAGCCGGTCCGGGTGCAGGTAGAAGAAGCGATGCGTGAAGTGGCCGCCGCCGGAGTAGCCATGCAGCAGGACGCGGTCCGCCTCGACCCGGTAGGTCCCGGCCGCCTCGTCGATCATTGCCAGCAGCACATGGTCGAATCGGATGTCGTGGTATTTGATGTATTTGTAGTTGTTGACCTCGCCCGGTTCGATGATGCCGCAGGGGAAGAGCGGGGAGAGGACGATACATTGCTCCTGCTCGGCGAAGTCGATGAAGGCATCGCGATACTCGGTCGCGTTGCGGCCCGAGCCGTGGACGATGACGGCCAGCGGATAGGTGGTGCCGGCGTCTTCGTCGTAGCCACGAGGAACATAGAGGCAATACGAGAAACGCTGGTCGAATTGACAGGCGAACATCGCCGTCCGGCCAAAGCCATAAGACGTGATCTTCTTGCCGTGGCGCTTCCGTTCGATTACGGTGGCGGTCATTGCAGTCTTCCCTGTGGTTAGCGGCGGGGACGGCGCGGATCGACCGCATCGCGTAACCCATCACCGACATAGTTCACGGCCAGCACCGTGATAAAGATCATCAGACCGGGAAAGAAGCCGCGCCACCAGTGCCCCTCGTTGATGACGGCCCGTTGCGCTTCTTCCAGCATCCGGCCCCAGGTTGCCTGCGGCGGCTGAAAGCCGAGGCCGAGAAAGGAGAGCGCCGATTCGGTCAGGATGGCGCCGGCGATGCCGAGGGTGGCGGCGACGATGATCGGGCTGAGCGCGTTGGGGAGGATATGGCGCACGATCAACCGGCCGTCGCGGACGCCGATCGAGCGAGCCGCCTCCACGAACTCCTTCTCTTTCAGTGAGAGAAAACTTGCTCGGACCAGGCGGGCGGTGGCCATCCAGCGCAGAACCCCGATCGCGACCACGATCGTCCAGAACCCTGACCCGGCCAAGGTGACGAGCATGATGAGGACGAAGAGACCGGGCATCGAGTAAAAGACATCGACCAGACGCATGAGAAGATTCTCGGTCATGCCGCCGGCATAGCCGGCGATGGCACCGATGACGACGCCGACCGTGATCGCGACCGAGACCGCGGCCAGCGCGACCGCCAGCGAGATTCGCCCCCCGACGAGGACCCGGACGAGCTGATCGCGGCCAAGCTCATCAGTCCCCATGGGATGTTGCAGGC
>JACCYK010000615.1 GCA_013696525.1 Chloroflexia bacterium | reverse complement strand
CCCCGATCCCGGTGCCACCCACCGCGACCACTACCCCGCGCCCAACCCGCGCCCCGGCCTCGCCCGCACCGGTGACGCCAACGGCAACCGCCTCACCCCCCGCCGCCTCACCCGCGCCGGCGGCGGCCACGCCACGCGCCGCGACCCCCACCGGCGATTAGGATCAGGTGACATGGAGGCTCGCGCGATGATCTACGCGCTCTGGGATTTCGAAACAAACAACCTCGTGGCCGAGTATGACGAGATGCATGAGGCGCTGGCGCTCGTACTACGCGGCATCGAACGCATCGGCCCTGACGATACACATTCGCTCTCCCTGGAAGCAGAAGATGAGCAGGGAGAGGTGCATGTCATCGCCCACGGACGGGATCTGGCAACGTTGGCGCGACAGACGCTGCGGCGTGAGCAACTGGTGCCGAACGAAACGACGATAGCCGCGATTCAGGAGGCGCGCGAAGGCAAGCTCCACTCGGCCGCTGATGTCGACGACTTGATGGCCCGCCTCAATGCGGACGATTGAAGCTGCAATCGAAACGCGAGCCGTCGCCGATGCCGAGCGCGCGCTGGCGGCGGCGCATCTGACGCTCGATCTCGCCGTCCTCGACCGGCTGTTCCACCATGACTATGTCATCGTCCAGCCAGACGGCGGCACCGAGACCAAGGCAGATGTCCTCACCTCATTCCAGACCGGCGAGCGCCAGTGGAATCTGGCCGAGGTCGACCAGCTCGACATCCGCGTCTATGGCGCCGCCGCCGTGGTCATCGGCCGCTGGCGGGCCACCGGCCACAACCGGCAGACCCCATTCGACTATGCCGCCCGCTTCCTCTCGCTCTGGGTCAACGACGACGGCCGCTGGCAGAACGTCGCCTACCAATCAACCGAGATTCCGTTCGAGGATGGATCACCCTGAGTGGATCCCGAATTACGGACCGGTGGCTGTCCCACAACTTGAGCAAAATCGAGCGCCAGGTTGAATGCTTTCCCCGCAATCGGTGCAATACAGAGTTCCGCTACCCGCTCGTGACGTCGCCTTAGCGCCGTGTGGAGTGAGCACGAGCGCCGCGATCTTGACCAGATCATCACCATCGATCAAGACGATGTCGTGCTCATTCGCTAGATCGATCGCCTGTTGCGTGTAATCGGCCGTGGTGACGAAGATGCCGCGATCCGCCTTGTGGTGAACCGCCCGCATGCCGATAAACGATTGCAGCGCGGGCGAACGAACCCGAGAGCCAGGCGTGTAGCGTTTGCACTGGACAATCGCGGATCGTCCTTGGGGATCGGTAGCGGTAAGATCAGCCCCGAGATCGCCAGCGCCACCAACCCGAGCGACGTTCTGATAGCCCAAGGATTCAAGCGCTTTCCCTGTAAACTCCTCGAACTCGGTCGGGCTCATCGTGAGCATGTTCCCGAGCGTCAGACTCGAGCCCCGTTGTGCCGATGGAATCGGCGAGTGCGCGGTCTCAGCAAACGCTGAGTGTGATGCTGGAGTCGATTCTTCTTCGGCGGCAATGAGAGATTCTTCGATGCGTCGCCGTAACATTACCAACACATTGATCGCATGGCTGGTCGCCGCCTCTCCAACCACGGAGATTGCCGGCAGTCGTTGTACTCCCTCGGGGTCAAGGACGATAAGCTCGCCGCCGTGTCTGCGGTGTCCAAACCATGCATCTGAGAGAGACGAATAGGATGCGGTTTCCATGCGCTGCTCGCCATTCCGGCCCCCAGGAATGACAAACACCCTTCGGTCGGTGCCGACCAACACAGCATTGTTCTCACCAGCTAAGGTAAAGTCCGGCGCTTCGTCGAATTCCAACGTGTTCACGATCGCCAATTGGGATCGGCTGGGAAGATAGCTAAGGTTGTTGAAGCTACTCAAGGGTTGTGATCTTCGAGGCTGCCCAACATCGCGTGAGGGTGCGACAGCCTGGATTCGTGACTTCGACAGCGTGGCGACTTGGCGGCTCCTACTTCGCCGGGACCCCAGGGGAAACCCAGGGCTACCAAGCAAGACCCAGGAGCCCAGCAGACCCAAGATCCCGACAATAACCCCCGACGACTCACGGCTCACAAGGAGAAAGAATGAAAAGAGTGCGAGAGATATCGCCAGGAGCGCGCGGCCCCGTTTTCCTTCCAGTCCGCGAAGCATTTCCTCATCCTCCGCCCACAATCTGTATTGGGACTGACCGAAAAGGTTCGGACCCGAAAACGGACGATTCCCTTCCAACGTGGATGCGTCGGCGCAGGGACGACTACAAACCGAGCCCCGAGTCGGCACCAGCTTAAACGATGCGGAAATGGCCGCCAGACAACCCGTAGAGAGTATACGAGCCTTCCACCATCCGCTGTCTGTAAAGCCGCGACGCTGTCTGAGAATCAGTAGCGCTGCCCACGCTCGCCGTTGATCAGCACCAAGGTTTTCTTCATGGGGCATGATGTCAACGAGTGCTTGCAAGACCATCCTAATGCTTTTTCCGCAACGCCATAATCTGTCGCCGAAACGACGGACCTTCAGCTGCGATTATTCCCTCAATATCCCGTCCCTGATGCAGGACGGTGAGGACAACGATCCCGTCAGGCAGACGATCGTAGACGACAAAATGGCGCCGGGCCGGAGCCATCAGAAACGGATACGACCGATGCTGCCTCAGCTCGCCAAGCTCTGGTCGCTCGGCAATGCGTGCGAGCACCGCATAAAGATCGGCCAAGTGTTGTTCAGCATGTGTTTCGCCCCATTGCTCCCGTGAGTGAACGTGAATGTCACGCAAGTCCCTCGCCGCTCGCCGGGTAAGGCGATACGTGGGACCGGTCATTGCCAGCCGTCCGCTTCCTTCTGGTCGAGTATGGCCATATCGCTCGCAAAGTCACCGGTGGAGACAAACACGGTACCCGCGGCCAGGTCTCGGTAGCCGTCAAGGATCGCCTCGCGCACGATCTGAACGCCGCGCCGCTCCATATCACGCCGAATCAGGTCACGGATATATTCGCTAGGCGTTTCATACAAGCCGGCTGGGCCAACCATCTGCTCGACAAACTCAGCCAAGGGAGAGGAGAGGCGAGCATTGATCCGAGATGCCGTCATGGGTAACCTCCTATCTGGCTTCTATTATCACCTTGTCGCAATATATGTCAATACTGGGGCATATTTGGCGACAAATCCGCGGGTTCTTGACAATACTTACTCACGCCACGTCTGTATTTCCCCTGACACACGCTGGACACACGGTGCGACCCGAATTGCTTCTACCCCCCACCTGTCTTCACAATGGGAGCCGTATTTCACC
>JACCYK010000567.1 GCA_013696525.1 Chloroflexia bacterium | reverse complement strand
GAGCTGGCGAGAGACCGTCGTCGCCGCGCGCCAAACCTCCTCTCCTAAGTGCGCCAGTCGCTCGTCCGCCATGCGGGGCGCCGGCCCCGCGATACTGATCGAGGCCACCACTGTCCGCTCGTAGCCGAAGACCGGGGCGGCGACGCAGCAGACGCCCTCGAAGTGCTCTCCCCGGTCGATCGCGTAGCCGCGCTCGCGAATCTCGGCCAACTGCCGCCGCAAGGTCTCGGGCGAGGTAACGGTTTCGGCCGTCATCGCGGCCAATCCCGCCGCCAGGATCGGCTCCACCTCACCGGCGGGAAGGTACGCCAGGATCGCCTTCCCGGAAGCGGTGCAATGGGCGGGCCGCCGATTGCCGATCCCGGTTTGCAGCGACACCGGCTGCCGGCCCTCGATCCGATCGATCGTGACCACGTCGCCGTGGTCGAGGATGGTCAAGTGAACCAGCTCTTGCGATTGGTCACAGAGCGTCTGGAGGACCGGCTTCGCCACCCGCCGAATATCGAGATCGTTGAGCCAGGTGGCGGCCAGGAGCAGCACCTGCACCCCGAGCCGGTACGAATTAGTCGCCGGATCGCGATCGATGTAGCCACGGCCCTGAAGGGTGGCAAGAAAGCGAAAGACGGTGCTGCGGTGCATGCCGAGGCGCTGGCTCAGCTCGGTCAAGGTCAGCCCGCGGGAGCCCGGCGCCATCGCCAGCGCCTCGAGCACGCCGAGCCCCTTGTCAAAGGTGCTCGGCGATAGACCGTGGCCGCCACGTACGTTTGTCACGAGCTCAGCCTTGGTCCTAACGACGATATCGGCCGGGCGGGTGTTCATTGAATGAAAACGATGCTCAACAGATGAGATGGTACGCCTGGGCGCCGGGTGTGTCAAGACGACTATGGCGAACCGGCCGCGCCGCGCCGATCCCACCCTGATTGAGAAAAGAGGCTCCCCAGCGTATACTCATCTTAGTCTACATATGTAGTAGACAAACGGACTGGCCCAGATTCGTTCTCTCCCTCCCCATCTAGCCGCGGGAGCGGCGCCATACCCCCCCTTGGGCGCCGCTCCTGTCGCCAGCCCCGGCTCTCCTGCCGTGGGTTCCCGTCGAACCGGCCGATCGCCTGTCCCAGTGCGGTCCGGCCCGCACCACACGGCTGGACAACCCAGTGGCGACGCCATATCCAGCGGCCCTCGGCCAGGCAGCGGGTGCTGATGGCGCTCCAGCCAAGCAAGCGGCTCCCCGCCGTGGTTCGGCCGCGGCCGTTTGCCATGTCCCGCGGCGGGAGAATGTCCCGCATCCGATCACGAGCCCAACCCCCGGGGTCGGTATACTTCGGCCAGAGGGGTCGATTCGGGTGAGCCAGTGAGGGATACATGAGTGGGGATCTTCTTCTCGTCAATGGCCGGATCGCGACCATGGACCCGGCCCAGCCGCGGGCTTCGGCGGTCGCCTTCCGGCAGGGCCGGATTGTCGCGGTCGGTGACGAGGCCGAGGCCCGGGCCGCCGCCGGGCCGGGCGTGGCCGCGATCGACCTCGCTGGGCGAACCGCGTGCCCCGGTCTGAACGACGCGCATGCCCATCCGATGTCGGTAGGGTTCGCCCTCGGCGATCTCGATCTCAACCCGTCAACCTTGCGGTCGGTCGCCGACATCGCCGGCTTGGTCGCCACGGCAACACGGAATAAGGCGCCGGGGCGTTGGATCCAGGGCCGCGGCTATGACCATGCCCGGCTGGCCGAGCGGCGCCATCCGACCCGGCACGACCTCGATCCGGTCTCGCCCGATCACCCGGTCGTCCTGATGCGGATGTGCCACCATATCGGCGTCGCCAACAGCCGCGCCCTGGCCCTGGCCGGCATCACCCGCGACGCGCCGGACCCGGATGGCGGCGTCTTCGACCGCGATGCAGGGGGGGAACTGACCGGAATCCTGCGCGAGACCGCCCTGACGATGGTCCGGTCCGCGATCGCCGCTCCCACCGAAGCTGAGATCGCCGCCGCCCTGGAACGGAGCGGCCGCGCCTTCCTGGAGCAGGGCGTCACCAGCGTGGCCGAGGCCGGCATCCACGACCCGGTCGAGCTGCGGGCCTATCAGGGCCTGCGCCTGGCCGGGAAGCTGCCGGTCCGCACCTATCTGATGATGATGCTGGACGAGCACCTCGACGCCCTCGTCAGCCTGGGGATGCGGACCGGGTTCGGCGACGACTGGCTCCGCCTCGGCCCGGTCAAGCTGTTCAGCGACGGTAGCCTGGGTGGCCGGACGGCCCGCTTGCGTCAGCCGTACGAGGGCCAGCCGGACAACCTCGGGCTCTGGATGATGCCGCCCGAGGTCCTCAAAGCCAAGGTGCTCAAGGCGCACCAGGCGGGCTTCCAAGTTGCCATTCATGCCATTGGCGATGGCGCCATCGAGTTGGTCCTCGATGCCTACGAGGCGGCGCTGGCCGCCGCTCCCCGTCCCGATGCCCGCCACCGGATCGAGCACTGCTCGATCGTGGACGACGGCCTGCTCGACCGGATCGCCGCCCTGGGCGCGATCCCCATCCCCGGCACCTCCTTCCTCTACCATTTTCGGGACGCCTACGTCGATGCCCTGGGCGAGGAGCGGCCTCGGTTCGCCTACGGCCTGGCCAGCTATACCCGGCGCGGCATCATCGCCGCCGCTTCCTCCGACGCCCCGGTGGTGCCGATCGCGCCGGCGGTCGGCTTGCAAACCATGGTCACCCGGCGTGATTATGACGGCCGCCCGGTCTGGCCGGAGGAAGCGGTCGCGCTGGAGGAGGCCCTGCGCGTCTATACCGTCAATGGCGCCTACGCCTCGTTTGAAGAGGGGAGCAAGGGCACCCTGGCACCGGGTATGCTTGGGGACGTGACGGTCTTCGAGACCGACCTCTTCGCCGTGCCGGCCACGGCACTGGGCGAGGTCAAGGTTGACTACACGATCGTTGACGGCGAGGTCGTCTACGCCAGACGGTAGCGACAGGGTTGATGAGAGGAGCGAGGATGCCGAAGCTGACCTGGATTGGTCATGCCGCGTTCATCTTGGAAGATGGCGACAATATGGTTCTGATCGACCCGTTCATCACCGGTAACCCGGTGACCACGCACACCGCCGACCAGTTGTCGCCGCGAACCATCCTGCTCACTCACGCCCACGATGACCACGTCGGCGACACGGTCGCGATCGCCAAGCGGACCGGGGCGAAGGTGATTTCAACCTTCGAGCTCGGCATCTGGCTCAATGAGGTCCAGGGCGTCGAAGGCGCCACTCCCGCCAACCACGGGGGCACCGTCGAGTTCGAAGGGGGAACGGTCAAGCTCACGCCCGCCTGGCATACCTCGTCCTACCAAGTCGGGGATACCTTCGTGGCGCCGGGCATCCCGGCCGGGTTGGTGGTCCGCTTCGGCGGCAAGACGATCTACTTCGCGGGCGATACCTGCCTCTTTGGCGACATGACGTTGATTGGCGAGGAAGGGCTCGACGTGGCCGTTCTTCCCATTGGCGATCACTACACGATGGGCCCGGCCGACGCCGTGCGGGCCGCCGAGTTGCTCAAGGCGAAGACGGTCATTCCCGGCCACTACAACACGTTCGACCTGATCTCCCAGGATGGGCACGACTTCAAGCGGCAGGTGGAAGCGCGAACCAGCTCAAAGGTGGCGCTGCTCGCCCCCGGCGAGTCGTTGACGTTGTGATACGGCCATGTCCAGCAACCC
>JACCYK010000188.1 GCA_013696525.1 Chloroflexia bacterium | reverse complement strand
TACTTGGCCGGCAAGACGCTGACGCCCGAGGTCTGCCAGGAGGCTGGGTGGCTCGCCAGCCAGGACGCCAGCCCGATCGACGACCTCCGCGGCACGGCCGCGTATCGCCTCGACACGCTTGAAAACCTCATCGCGGCGGGTTTGGCCCGGATCGCCAGCGGCACCCACGCCGCCGCCTGGCCGGCGCGGCCGGTCCTCCTCGAAACCGGGAAGGCGCTACCCGCGCCGGCCGCGGGTGAGTTCGCTGGGATCATTCGTACGACCATCAACGGCCGGGCGCATGCGCTGGAGACCGCCGCGGGCAAAACGCTGCTCGACGCCTTGCGGGAGGACGCCGGCTTGACCGGCGCCAAGGAGGGCTGCGCCGAAGGGGAGTGCGGCGCCTGCACCGTCTGGCTGAACGGGCAGGCCGTGATGTCTTGTCTGGTGCCGGCGGCGCAAGCGCACAATGCCACGGTGACGACGATCGAGGGGCTGGCCGCCACCGGGCGGAACGCCGGTCAAAACGGCAACCAGCCGCCACTGCATCCGTTGCAGGCCGCGTTCATCGCCAGCGGGGCGGTCCAATGCGGTTACTGCATCCCCGGCATGCTGATGGCCGGGGCCAAGCTTCTCGACGAGCAACCAGGCCCCGATCTGACGACGATCCAGACCGCGCTGAGCGGCAATCTCTGCCGCTGCACCGGCTACCGCAAGATCTTCGACGCGGTTCAGCGCGTGGATGCGGCGCGATGACCCGGACCAGCCTCCTCGGCCAGCCCCTGCCCCGCCAGGACGACCTCGGCAAGGTGACCGGCGCCACCCCCTACCCCGGCGACCTGATCCGGCCGGGCATGCTGCACCTGAAGGTCGTCTTCGCCGGCCGCGCCCACGCCCGGATCCTGGGCATCGACACCGGCGCCGCCCGCGCCCACCCCGGCGTGATCGACATCCTGACCGCCGCCGACGTGCCGTTCAATGCCTTCGGCCTGATCGATCACGACCAGCCGGTTCTCTGCGCGAGCAAAGTCCGGTTCTACGGCGACAAGGTCGCCGTCGTCGTGGCCGAGACGCCGGAGGCCGCCGCCGCCGGGGCGGCCCTGGTCGACGTCGCCTACGACGACCTGCCCGCCGCCACCGACCCACGCCTGGCGATGACGGAAGACGCGCCGTTGGTCCACGAGGAGCGCGGCACCAATCTCCTCTTCTACGTCCCCATCCGCAAAGGCGACGCGCGAGCCGGGCTGGCGGCGGCCGATGTCGTCCTGGAGGCGGAATTCACCACCACCTGGCAAGAGCACGCCTACCTGCAACCCGAGGCCGGGATCGCCCACGTCGATGACGACGAACGGGTCATCATCGAGACCGCGGGACAGTGGCTACACGAGGACCGGCGCCAGATCGCGGCCATCCTTCGCTTGCCGGAGGAGCAAATCGTCATCCGCTACGCGGCGATCGGGGGCGCCTTTGGCGGTCGGGAGGACCTCTCCATCCAGCATCTGCTGGCGCTGGCGGCCTGGAAGCTACGGCGGCCGGTGGCGATGGTCTGGAGCCGCGAGGAATCGATCATCGGCCACCACAAACGGCACCCGATGCAGATCCGCTGCACCTGGGGCGCCACCCGCGACGGCACGATCACCGCGGTCGAGACCGAGGTTGTCGCCGACGGCGGCGCCTACGCCTCGACCAGCGTCGAGGTGACCAAAGTCGCCGCCCTCTTCGCCACCGGCTGCTACGAGATCCCCAACATCTCCACCACCGGCTACGCCGTCTACACGAACAACATCCCTTCCGGCGCCTTCCGCGGCTTCGGCGCCCCCCAAGCCCAGTTCGCGGCCGAAATCATGGTGACACGCTTGGCCCACGCCCTCAACCTCGACCCGCTTGATGTCCGCCGTCGCAACATCTATCGCGAGGGCGGCATCGAGCCGACCCAACAAATCCTGCCCCCCGGCGTCAGCGCCGAGCCGGTCCTGGAACGTTGCATCGAGGAAGCGGCGACGCGGTGGGGGTATGGCCCCCCCAACCCCCCAATTCTGGGGGGAGAACGAACGGACGCTCATCATCCCCACGGAGTTGGGG
>JACCYK010000523.1 GCA_013696525.1 Chloroflexia bacterium | reverse complement strand
GTCAGGACCGGCCATCACGGCTTCCAGCCGGGAGCCGTACTTCGCCTCGAAGACGCGCCAGCCGGCCCCGGCGAAGAGCGCCTTCAACTGGCTGGCCCGCACCCCGGGCACCACCCGGTCCAGGCTTTGCCGGTTGAGATCGATGATCCAGAGCGAGTTGCTAATCTCCCGCACCGCCTCTTCGGCCACCGTCTCCCAGATGTTCCCCTCGTCCAGCTCGGCATCACCGACCAGGGCGACGAAGCGGTCGGCGGTGACAGAGCTGAAGTGGAGCCCGGCGTACTTGGCGGCGAGGGCGGCGAACACCGGCGCCACCGCCCCCAGCCCGACCGAGCCGGTGGAGAAATCGACCGGATCGGGGTCTTTGGTCCGGCTCGGGTACGATTGCAAGCCGCCGTATTCGCGCAGCGTCGTCAGGTACTTGCGATCGAGATTGCCCAGCAGGTATTGGGCGGCATGAAAGACCGGCGAGGCATGCGGCTTGATCGAGACCCGATCGCCCGCCCGCAGATAGTGGAAGTAGAGCGCGGTCAGGATCGTCACCACCGAGGCTGAAGATGCCTGGTGGCCGCCGACTTTCCCCTTCTCCGGGTTCGGCCGGACATTGTTGGCGTGATGCACGATCAGGGTCGAGAGCCAGAGCAGCCGCCGCTCGATCGCCTCCAGCGTCGCCAGCTCCCCCGGCGCCAGCCCGCCGCCGAGAGGTGGCGCTCCGGCGCTGCTTGGGCGATCGATCGTCGATACCATCGAGGAAGCTCCTTTGTCCGCCGGGCCCGTGCTGCCTGCCGCCGCTCGCGGTGCGCCCGTTGGTGTGCAACGGGGAATATACCAGTGTGATGGCGGAACCTGGCGCGCCATCCGGTGGGGGCGCGGTCAGGGCACCGGCGTCGCCGCGGTATCGATCACCGCGATCGCGACCGCTTCGTCGATCAGCCACCGGCCTTCCACCTCGGTGAAAAAGAGGTAATCGGTAAAGCGATGCGTCGCGTTCGCGGTTTCGACCACCGCCCCGGCCCGGCCGTCCGGGAGCAGGCTCGTCGCCGAGATCTCCACCAGATCGACCCGCGACCGGCGCCGGACCGGGCGCGGCGGCTCCGCCAGCGCTTGCACGATCTCGGGCGGCACGGTGTCGCGGCCGCCGAAGAGCTGGCCGATCATGCGATCGCTGAAGAGCGCGTAGGCACGGGGCAAATCACCGGCGTTGCGACAGGCCAGCGCCGTCGTCACCGTCATCGTGATCGCGTCGAGCGTCGCGTCATCGACCGGCTCGCCTGCCGGCACGGTATCTAGCGTAAGGATTTCCAAGGGCCGCGGCATCGCCGCGTCAAGGGCGGCAACAAGCCGTTCCCCCGTGATCGGGTCACCCCCACAGCCCAGCCGGGCCACATCGCCGGCGTCAGCCTCTGGTGTCGCCTGAGCGGCGACGAGCATCGGTGTTCCGGGCGCCCAGACGAGCGACCAAACCACGAGCGCCGCGACGATGGATCGGCAGCGGCGGCAACTGGCAGCGGTGCGCTCGATCACGCGGATCCCCTTCCGATCAATAGGCACGACTACTCCTGGCGGCATCTCGGACCGCGGCGCTGCCACGAGTGTGCCTGAGGACAGGAGCAACCGGCAAGCCGGGCCTGCCCCCGAAGCGCCCGCTTCCGCATCGTTTCGGGTCCCACGGCAGCTACTCTACCCGCACCCGCCCGGCCAGCCGCAAGGTGGCATGGAGGAGGACATCGGCGCCGGCGGCGAGGTCTTCGGGCGTGCTGAATTCGTCTTCACAGTGGCTCACGCCGCCGGCGCTACGAACAAAAATCATCGCCGCCGGCCAGATGTCTTGCGCGTATTTGGCATCGTGCCCGGCCCCGGACCAGAGGCGTTGGGAGGGGATGCCCAGCTCGGCGGCGACGGCTTGGACGGCGTCCACCACCGCCGGGTCGAAGGGCGTCGGCTCGCTGGTCCAGAACCGGTTGACCGTCAACTCCACCCCAGACTCGGCGGCAATGTCGGCGGCGAGCCGTTCCAGGCCGGCCACCAGGCCGTCGAGCGTGTCGGCCCGCGGATGGCGGAAATCGACGCTCATCACCACTCGGCCGGGGATCGTGTTGATGACGTTTGGCTCCAGGGCGAGGCGGCCCACGGTACCAACCGCGCCCTCCGTCGCCAGCGCCAGCGACTGGACCCCGTAGATCACCCTGGCGGCGGCGGCCAAGGCGTCCCGGCGGAGCGGCATTGGCGACGGGCCGGCGTGGTCGGCTTGCCCCTCGCACGTCACCTCAATCCAGGTAATGCCGACAATCCCCTCCACCACGCCGACCGCGAGGCCGGCATCTTCCAGGACCGGCCCTTGCTCGATGTGCAGCTCTAGGTAGGCGCTGGCCGGTCCCGGCCGGTTCGCCTCGTCGCCGAGGTAGCCAATCCGGCGCAGCTCATCCTCGAAGCGGAGCCCGTCACGGTCGGTCCGGTCATAGACGTGGTCGCGGTCGAAGCGGCCGGCGACGGCGCCGGAGGCGATCATCGCCGGTTCGAACCGCACCCCTTCCTCGTTCGTCCAGTTCACGACCTCGACCGGGAGATGGGTCGTAATTGCATGGTCATTCAACGTGCGCACGACTTCGAGCGACGCCAGCACGCCGTAGGCGCCATCGAAACGGCCGCCCTGGCGGACGGAATCGAGGTGCGAGGCGAGCATCACCGGCGCCCCCGCCCGGGCCCCCGCCCGCGACCCGGTCATCGTGCCGAAATCATCCACCCGCACCCGGAGGCCAGCCGCTTCCAGCCACCGCCCGAGCAGATCGCGCCCCGCCTTATCCTCGTCCGACAGCGCCAGCCGGGTGACGCCGCCGCCGGGCGTCGCCCCAATCCGCGCCATCTGGTCAATACTATCTTGGAGACGGTCGGCATTGATGTGCATCAGGTATCAACCCCCTAACCCCCAATCTTGGGGGG
>JACCYK010000518.1 GCA_013696525.1 Chloroflexia bacterium | reverse complement strand
CACGAGGTCATCGAAGCAACGTGATTCCATGCCAGCCTCCCGGAGTTCGCCTCGCCAAGTGACGAGCTTCTGTCACCACTGTAGGGATCGCGGGACGCCGGGGCATGGGTAAAAGTGCGCATTTCTTCCGGCAACCATGCGGTCGCGGCCACCCTCAACCTACCGCCGCCAGCGTGGCGGAGCGCCGCCCGTCACGTTCCCTCAAGTGCGATCCTGATCGCGCGAATTCATCGGATCGGGAGGAGGGGAAATTATTATCAATCCATATATTGACAAAATCAATTCAATATGAAATATTGTGGATCGATCCGACGCGCTGCCGTTCGCTCGCGGCCCCCGCCCTCTCGCCCACGGAGGACATACCGATGACGACCGCACCCCAACCAGCCTGGCTCGACCCGCTGTCCGAGGTGATCGACGGCATTCGCCGGCTCGATCTCAAGCTTCACCCCGATACGCATCTGGAGCCGGCGCCAAGCGACAGTCGCGACCAACTCCACACCTCGATCTGGTCGCGCACCCGCGTCACCAGCCGGGGAGCGTTAGTGGCGGAGCTCGAATACTCCGGCTGTCTCCGGTTCTGGCACCAATGGCACGAGCGGGGACCGCTGGCGGAGGACCAACCGGCACCCGCCCCGTTTGCGCTTGGCCCCGCCTCAGTGCCGGCCAAATGACCAGGGCAAGGCGAAAAGAGGAGACGATGGACGCGATCATTACCGAGAACCTGACCAAGACCTACAGCAATGGCGTCAAGGCGCTGGATGGCGTCTCGTTCGCGGTCCGGCCCGGCGAGATCTTCGGCCTCCTCGGGCCGAACGGGGCCGGCAAGAGCACGACGGTGCGGATCCTGGCGACGCTGACCTTCGCCGATGGCGGCACGGCGCGGGTGGCGGGGCACGACGTGCGGACCGAATCAGAGGCGGTGCGACGCCGGATCGGCTACGTCTCCCAGGCGTCCGGCGTCGATAAGTACCAGACCGGACGGGAAAACCTCACCCTGCAAGGGCATCTGGTGCGGGTGCCCGGCCGCGAGCAGCGGTCACGAGTCGATGAGCTGCTGGCGTGGGTCGGCCTGACCGAGGCGGCGGACCGGACCGTGAAGACCTATTCCGGCGGCATGAAGCGACGGCTCGACCTGGCGATGGGGCTGATCCACAAGCCGGCCGTCCTCTTCCTCGACGAGCCGACGACCGGGCTCGACCCCGAGACGCGGGCCACCCTCTGGCAGGATTTGCAACGGCTGCGCCGGGAGCAGGACCTGACGGTGCTGCTGACGACCCACTATTTGGAAGAAGCCGACCAACTCTGTGACCGGCTGGCGATCGTCGATCACGGCAGGGTGGTGGTCGAGGGGACGCCCGGCGCCTTGAAGTCGGAGATTCGGGGCGACGCCGTGACCCTGGAAGTCGATACCGAAACGTCCTTGGTCGCCACCACCCTGCGGCCGCTCGCCGGCGTGCTGGACGTCATCCCGAACGGCCGATCGGTCGTCGCCCGCGTGGCGCATGGGGCGACGGCGATCCCCTCCCTGATTACCGCGCTCGAGCAGCAGGGGGTCGGGGTGCAGTCGGTCAGCCTCAGCCGGCCGTCGCTGGACGACGTCTACCTCCATCACACCGGGCACCGTTTCAGCGCCGCCGCCGACTCGGCCGCCACGTCAGCTCCGGTCCCCGAGACGGGCCGGGGACGGGAGTAGAGATGAGTTATCTCCGCGACACCTGGTATCTGCTCTGGCGGCACATCGTGACCACGGTCCGGATCCCGGTCTGGCTCTTCGTCACCATCGTCCAGCCGATTATCTGGCTCACCCTCTACGGCCAGCTCTTTCGCCGGGTGGTCGAAATCCCGGGGTTCGAAGCTGGGTCGTACATCCAGTTCTTGACCCCCGGCGTCCTGATTATGAGCGCCTTGTTCGGCGCCGCCTGGTCCGGCATGGGCATCATCGTCGATCTCAACGACGGCATCATGGATCGCGTTCTCGCCACCCCGGTCCGGCCCAGCGCGATCGTGACCGCGGCCGTCCTGCACGCGGTGCTGACCGGCCTGGTCCAGGCGATCATCATTCTCCTGATGAGCCTGGTCCTGGGGGCCAGGGTGCCGGGCGGCATCGGCGGCGTGCTGGCGATTCTCCTGATGGCCTCGTTGCTGGCGGCGGGGCTGGCCTTCATCTCGAACGGGATCGCCCTGGTCACCCGGCGGGAGGAGACGCTGATCTCGGTGGCGAACTTCTTCGGCACCCCGCTCCTCTTCCTCTCGACCGCGTTCATCGCGGCGGACCTGATGCCGGGCTGGATCCGCTCCATCGCCCGCTTCAACCCGGTCAATTGGGCGATCGACGCTTCTCGCGCCGCGATGGAAGGCGGCAATTGGACGATCATCGTCCAGAACAGCGTCTACCTTGCCGGCTTCGTGCTCCTTGGCGGTGTGTTGGCGATGCTGGCAATGCGGAGCTATCGCCGGGCGGTGTAGCCAAACGGCCCCCGCCCCCAATGCCGCGGGAGCTGCCGGGCGTCTCCTGGTGAAGGAGTGAGGAGCGCCCGAGAAATGAGTAATTCTACCCATGCGCGGGGCGCTCGCGGCCCATATGCTCAATCCAGGTGAGCGTCCATACCGTGGCGCCGCGGGG
>JACCYK010000509.1 GCA_013696525.1 Chloroflexia bacterium | reverse complement strand
ATCGTCAGCGCCGGCGGCGGCCGGGTCAATTGGCTGAGCGATCCCGCCACCGCGATGGCGGCGATCATCGTGGTCGCCGCCTGGAGCTCGCTCGGCTTCAACATCCTCCTCTACCTGGCGGCGCTGGGCGGGATCGCGCCCGATGTGCGGGACGCGGCCCGGATCGACGGCGCCTCGGCCTGGCGGCTCTTCCGCGACGTCGAGTGGCCGCTGATCTCGCCGACCTTCTTCTTCGTGGTGCTGACCACGATCCTCTTCGTCAACAACGACATCTTCGGCGTCATCAACATCATGACCAAGGGTGGGCCGTACAGCGCCACCACCAATATCCTGTACTACCTCTACGAGCGTGGCTTCAAGTTCTTCCAGGCGGGCGAAGCGAGCGCCCTGGCGATGGTCATCGTCACCATCTACCTGCTAGTGACCTGGATGCAGTTCCGGGTGGGCGAGCGGCGGGTGCATTATGGCGGTTGAATCTCGGGCCGCGACCCGGCCCCGCGCCCTCCCGAGGGCCGCGGCACTGCCGGCCGTGCCGGTCGGGCGCCTGCTGCTCCACGCGGTCGCCATCGTCATGTGCGCGGTGATGATCTTCCCCTTGCTCTGGATGCTCTCGACCGCGTTCAAAGGGCCGACCGAGATCTTCACGGCGGCGCCCCGCCTGATCCCGCTGCAACCGACGCTGGACAATTTCGGGGCGGCCTTCGCCGACAAGCCGGTGCTCGCCTGGATCCGCAACACGGTCCTGATCGCGGTGGCGACCACGCTGCTGCGCCTGCTCATCACGATTCCCGCCGCCTACGCCTTTGCCCGGTTGCGGTTCCCCCGCAAAGGGGTGCTGCTCGGGATCGTGATCGGCACCATGATTATCCCCGGCGTCGTCACCCTGATCCCCAACTATCTCCTGATCGCCCGCTTGGGGTGGATCAACACGTTGCAAGGGGTGGTGGTGCCGATGGCGGCGAGCAGCGCCTTTTTCATCTTCCTCTTCCGGCAGCACATATTGCAGATTCCCATCGATCTCTACGACGCGGCCGAGCTGGACGGCGCCGGCCATCTCCGCATGCTGCGGGACATCACCGTGCCGCTGATCGTGCCGGCCATCGGCGCCATGATCGCCCTCTCCTTCCTTTGGAGCTGGAACGCCTATCTCTGGCCGCTGCTGGTGCTGCCCACCCTCGATGCCCAGACCCTCGCCGTCGGCCTCGGCACCTACGCCGGCGACCCGGACGGGGTCCAGCTCTGGGGGCCGTTGATGTCGGTCGCCCTGCTCTCGAGCCTGCCGCCGCTGGTGCTGTTCCTCGGCGCCCAAAAACTGCTCACCGAGGCGCTCACCTCGGGCCTGAAAGGATGACCAAGTTTCCACGTCGCGACCAGACCCGTGCCGCCGCGATCACGCGCGAAAACGAAGTCGATCTCGAAGGATGTAAGGCAAAGGAGACCAGGGTGAGCCAGACGCTATCCCGACGCCGCGCGATCCAACTGGCGGGAGCCGGCGTCGCCGGCGCTGCCGCCTGGAACGCGATCCCGCTCCGGACCGCCGCCCAAACGGACCAAGTTCAGATCGAGATCGCCCTCCCCGGCTTTTTCGCCGACCCGGAGCATCCGGCGATGGCGCTGATCGAGGCGTTCAACGCGACGGACGTCGGCGTCCAGGCGACCGGGGCGAACTATGGCGCCAGCTACGAAGAGGTCATGCAACGGACGCAGGCGAACATCAGCGCCCAAATCGGCCCCGCGATCGCGGTGACGGGCTGGAAGTACGGCGCCTTCGCCGATGCGGCGCTGGCGATCGCCGACCTGCAAGAGGTCGGCGGGCCCGAGGTCGACCCCCTGCTCGCCCGCTACTACCCGTGGGTGGTCGATTTCCTCCGCTTCAACGACAAGATCATCGGCCTCCCCTTCTCCACCAGCAACCTCGTCATCTTCTACAACAAAAACCTCTTCGCCCAAGCCGGGCTCGATCCCGAGCAGCCGCCGCGAACGTGGGAAGAGGTCGCCGCTTTCGCTCGCCAGCTCCAGGCGGAAACCAGGGTCGAGGCCCCGCTCATCGGCGAGATGAACGAGTTCGTGGCCCAGTATTTCGTCCAGTACAACGGCGGCCGCATCCTCGACGACCAGGGCCAAGCCGTCTTCGACTCGGCGGCAGGGATCGGCGGGATCGAGGTCTGGTCCGGCCTGACGCGAGACGGGCTCCACGTCGTGATCGAGGGCAGCCAGCGCAACCCGACCTTCCTCGGCGGCAACGCGGCGATGAACTTCGGCTCCATTACCGGCATTCGGAGCTACGGCGCCAACGCCGCCTTCGACCTCGGGACCGGGCCGTTTCCCGCGATCGGGGAGCAGCCCCGGCAGCCGGCCGGGGGCGGCAACTTCCTCGGCGTCTATGCCCGCGAGGCGGAGCAACGCGAGGGCGCCTGGGCCTTCTTGCAGTTTGTCAACTCGCCGGCCGGAGCCGAGATCTGGAACCAGTCCGGCTACCTCTCACTCATCCCGGAGGACAACCTCGAGCCGATTCCCGGTCAGGAGCCGGCCTACGCCCAAATGGAGGCCGGGATGAACATCGAGACGATGTGGCCCGGCCCGCGCGGGCTCGAAGCGATGAACATCTTCAACGAATGGATCGCGCGCATCGTCAGCGGCGATGTGGAGCTGGCGACCGGAATGCACGATGCGAAGGACGCCGTGGCGGCCCTGCTGCCGTAGCGGCGGCAGGCGCGAGCGATCGGTAAGGGCGCCGCTGGCCGCGCCCGTCGAACGTGGTTCGACAGCGCGCGGCGGACCGCGAGTGAGCCCGGAGAGAGCAACGATGCGGATCGTGACGATCAACACCTGGCAGGGGCGAGGGCCGTACCGGGCCCGCGTGGCGGCGCTCACGGAGCAACTGGTCGCCCTCCAGCCAGACATCATCGCCGCCCAGGAAACGCTGGTTGCCTCGGACGGTTCCGCCGACACGACGGCGGTGCTGGCCAAGGCGCTCGGTCTACATGCTGTCTTTCACCCTCAACGGCAGCAGGAAGAGACCCTCGACGGCTATCCCACCGCCCAGATGTGGGGCCTGTCCGTCCTCGCCCGGTGGCCGATCGTGGAGACCCACGTCTGCCAGCCGCCCTGGGACCCGGCGGACGGGGAGCGGCCGGCCCTGCTGTGCGCCATCGCCGCCCCGGCTGGGTTGGTGCGGCTGGTGAGCCTGCATCTGACGCACCTGAAGAACGATCCGGTCAAACGCCAGCAACTGGAAGCGATCGTCAACGATCCGTGGCTGGCCCAGCCCGCCGCCGCCCGCCTGCTCGGTGGCGATTTCAACCAGACGCTCGATGGCCCCAGCCTCGATTGGCTGCTGGCGGGCGAGCGGCACCCTTGGCATGTCCTCGATACCTACCGGGCCGGCGATGGCGCCGCCGGGCGGGCGACCATGAGCCCCCGCAACAGCCACACGCCGCAAATCCGGGATGATCTCTGCATCGACTTTATCTTCTCCCTCGCCCCCACCCCGGACCAACACCCCGCCTTTGCTCGTTCCGCGGTCGTTCTGGACCGCCCCTCGGCCACCGGCGTCTTCCCCAGCGACCACTTCGGGGTGGCGACGGCGATGACACTCGCGACACCGGAAATCGAGGCTGGCAGGCGGGCGGCCGGCACGAGCCGGGCAAACCACGGTCCCCCGGCCGCGCTCTTGGATCGACGGTGTTGAGATGACGCGACACGACGAACGTCCGAAACCGGATCGCCACGCGATCGTAGATGAAAGGAAGGATCCCATGTCACGCCACCGATTGACCCGCCGCCATACCCTCCGCCTGGCCGGGGCCGGGGCTGGTCTGGCCGGAGCCACGATCGCCGGCCAGATCCGGTCCACCCGGACCGCCCGCGCCCAGGCAGACGGCGTCGAGATTGAGATCGGGCTGCTGCAGGGCTTTGCCGAGCCCGACCATCCCGCGATGCAGCTGATCGACGCCTTCAACGAGCAAGACCTTGGGGTGCAGGTTGCCGGCACCAGCTATGGCGCCAACTATGAGGAGGTCCTGCAACGGGCGCAGGCCAATATCAGCGCCCAAATCGGCCCTTCCCTGGTCACCACCGGCTGGAAGTACGCGCTCTTCGCCGACGCCGCCCTCGACATCGTCGATCTGCGGGAGGTCGGCGGCGATCAGCTCGATACCGTCCTCGGCCGCTACCGGCCTTGGGTCGTCGATATTGTGCGGGTGGGCGACAAGATCGCCGGTCTCCCCTTCGCCCTCAGCACCCCCGTTCTCTACTACAACCAGGACCTCTTC
>JACCYK010000484.1 GCA_013696525.1 Chloroflexia bacterium | reverse complement strand
GTCGTGCTGTCGTCACCGTCCTCGACTGACAACGCTGCTCGCTGCCGCCGGCCAGTCGGACGGCAGCGAGCGGGCGACGCTCACATGGTCAACGGCTTGATAGGGGACTCCTAAGGCTGGTGCCGGTAGCGGGTGCTCAGCCCTAGCCCGGCGCTCGGCCACTTCGTGCGACTGGACGGTCGCGGTCAGCACTTGATCCATGAAATTGCTGATTTCCCCGTACAAGCGGATCGCCCGCCGGGTCGCCAGCTCTTCCTCCTCGATCATGCTCGTCACCGCCCGAAAAACCGGGTAGCGAAAATAGAGGAATGCCTCCACCGTCTCGGCCGGGGTCAACCCGTGGTCGGCGCCGGAGCGGCCGTAGTGCTCCCCGATCTGGAGTCCTTCCACCAGTAGCGAGGCGCGATCGCCCGCGTTGGGAGCGGACGCGGCATAGCGGACGGCGAGATCGACCAGCCGCCGGCCGAGCCGCCGGTGCTCATCCTGGTTCTCGGTGCCGTACGACCGGAACCAGGGTCGTTCGCGCACGGCCCGTAGGTACTCATCCTCGTAGCCGGAGAGTGAGCGGTCGGTCAGCGTTTGGCGGCTGACCCGAGTTCGCTCCCGCGGCGATGGACCCTCGCCGATCAAACGGCGGAGGTCCGCTTCGACATAGCGGCGGTGGCCGCCAGGGGTCCGAAAGACCGGCACCTTGCCACTGTCGCTCCACCGCCGCAAGGTAGACGGGTCCACCCCGAGCAAGACGCAGGCATCGTGGATGGAGAGCCATTGACCGCCACGTGGGCGGCCCCCGTTGGCTCGTTTGCGTTCGCGTGGCTCGTTGAGGTCCACGTTGTACTTCCGCATCACCTGGGCTCGGTCGGGGGTCATCGGCGGTCCCTTCACGCCCTGGGCCGCGCCACGCCGAGCGGCCGCTCGCTGGTGCCTACCGCTACCGGGTCCGTTCGGCGGCACGGCCGGAACGGCCGGCGAAGACGGCGTTGCGGCCGTAGTGTACCGAGCGGGGCCAGCCTGTCAATGCCCAAACCCACTCGGGCCGCCTCCGCCCGGCCCATCCAATTTGTACAATTGGACCCGGATCTACCCGACCACCCGCGGCGAACGCACCGCGGCCGTGGGCGGCTCGCGAAACACACATGATGGAGAACGCGGCGTGAGCGAGTTGTGCTTCCTTGACGCGGTTGAGATGGCGGCTCGGGTGCGAACGCGGCAACTCTCGGCGGTGGAGGTCGTCACCGCGCACCTGAAGCAGATCGAGCGCGTCAATCCGTTGGTCAACGCCATTGTCACCTTGCTCCCCGAGCGGGCCCTGGCCGCCGCCGCCGCTGCCGATGCCGCGAGTGGGTGCGGTGATGCGCTCGGACCACTGCACGGGCTGCCGATCGCCCACAAGGACACCACGATGACGAGGGGCATCCGCACGACCTTCGGCTCCCCGATCTTTCGCGACCACGTACCAGACCAGGATGCGCTCATCGTTGAGCGGTTGCGAGCGGCCGGGGCGATCGCGATCGGCAAGACGAACGTGCCCGAGCTCGGGGCCGGCTCACACTCCTTCAATCCGATCTTCGGCGCCACCCGCAACCCGTACGACCTCAGCAAGACCGCCGGCGGCAGCAGCGGCGGCGCGGCAGCGGCGCTCGCTTGTGGAATGCACCCAATCGCCGACGGCAGCGACCTCGGCGGCTCACTGCGCAACCCTGGCAATTTCAATAATGTCGTCGGTTTCCGACCCTCCCTCGGTCGGGTTCCCTCCTGGCCGTCCTCGGCGCCGTGGTCCTCGCTGGCCGTCCATGGACCACTGGCCCGAACCGTCGGCGACGTCGCCTTGATGCTGACGGCCATTGCCGGCCCCGATCGCCGCGCGCCAATCGCGATCGCGCAATCGCCCGAGATCTTCGCGCCGCCATTGGACCGCGATTTCCAGGGCGTGCGGGTAGCCTGGAGCGCCGATCTGGGCGGGCTCCCAGTCGATCCGCGGGTCATCGAGACGCTCGCCGAGCAACGGCCGGTCTTTACCGATCTCGGCTGTCAGGTCGAAGACGCCGTCCTCGACCTGATCGGCGCCAACGAGGTGTTCCAGACGCTGCGGGCCTGGGGCTTCGAGCAGTCCTACGGTGATCTCCTCGACACGCACCGGGACCAGATGAAAGAGACGGTGATCTGGAACATCGAACAGGGCCGCACCTTGACCGGCCGTGACATCAGCCGGGCGGAGGCGCAACGGTCTGAGATCTTCGAACGGGCGCGGGTCTTTTTCGATGAGCACGAGTTTCTGTTGGCGCCGGTAAACCAGGTGCCGCCGTTCGCCCTCGCCACGGAGTATCCGAC
>JACCYK010000393.1 GCA_013696525.1 Chloroflexia bacterium | reverse complement strand
GCCACCGCCAGGGTCGCCGTCGGATCCCACAGCAGATCGACCCCGAACGGCACCGACAGCTCGCCGCGCAGGGAGGCGACGACATCGGCCAGACCGGCGATGGAGGCGGCGCCGGCATCCAACCGGTAGGGCCGGTCGTTCTCGTTACAGAACATGACGGCGTGGATCCCGCCCTCCTGCAAGGCTGCCAGATCCCGCTGGACCCACTCCCGCACCTTCGGCATTCCGCCCGCGGCGTCGTAGAACGGCGTCCCCGGCAACGGCGGCAGGTGCGCCATGCCGATGATCGACTTCGGGGCGCCGGTCAACTCCGAGAGCCAGCTTGCTGCCATGAACGCTCCTTTGTTCGAGTCGTGAGTCGTGAGTCGTAAGTCGTGGGTCAAGGAACCTCGTACCGGCCGGATTTCGCCGTGAGGCGGATTCGATAGACAATTACCTGCTCACCCAGATCGGGAATGGCTGCCGGCGGCCGATAGATGACGGCCAGGGCGGCTGTGCGGGACGCGGGGTCGGGGATTTCCTCGTAGATACCCTCGGCGATGACGCTGCGCCAGCGGTCGGGCGCCTCGGCCGTGTCGACCTCGAAGCTGACGAGCGGTTGCGCCCGCATCAGGCGAATCTTGCGGCCGGGGCCGGAATGGGCGTAGATGTGCTCGCCGTCGTAGCCGTAGGCCAAGGGCACCAGGAAGGGGCGGCCATTGTCTCCGCTCGGGCCGTGGCCGCAGCACGCGATGCGGCCGACGATCGCGGTCCGCAACAGGTCCTCGATCTCGTCGTTCGGTAGGACATGGATGGTTCCCATGGGTACCCCGCGCCAAGATGCGTGCGGTCAATCCGAGACCGTCACCGAGACCTCGTGGATGCCGTTCATCAGGTAGCCCTTGGCGTTCCATTCGGCGGTGGCGGGTTGCCGCAGCCCGCGTTCGTCCGTGGCGCGGGCATGGATCCGAACCGGCCCCGGCGTGGCCCGCCATTGGTGGCTGAATCTTGCCCACGACCGCCGTCCGGCCGTTTCCAGGCAGGCTTCGGCCCAGGAGGAACCGCCGTCGGTGCTGACCTCGACCCGCCGGATCGCGCCATAGCCGGACCAGGCGTAGCCGGTCACCAGGCGGTCCCCGGCCGGCACCGTCTCGCCCTCGCCCGGCGCGCTGATGATCGACTTCACCGGCAACTGGCTGACCGGACGCACCGGCTCCCCCGCTTCGGTCCAGAAGACATAGTTATCGGCGTTCCAGAAGCCGTCAAACGCGAAGTTGAGCACCTCCAGGCCGACCAGCCACTTGGTCGAGGCAATCCCGGCCCAGCCCGGGACCAGCAGGCGGACCGGCCCGCCGTGGGCGACCGGCAACGCTTCGCCGTTCATTGTCCAGACCACCAGCGTATCGGCATCACGAGCGGTACCGAGCGGCAAGCCGCGGCGCATGCCGGCGAAGTCGCCGCCAACCGAAACGACATCGACGGTATCGTCGCGAACCCCGGCCAGATCGAGCAGATCGCCGAGCGCGACCCCCTCCCATTCGGCGTTCCCGGCCGCGTCATTGCGCCAGGGGGTGCCTTCGGGCACGGGGTCGAACCGGGTCCGGCTGTTCCCAGCGCATTCGAGGAAGGCGGTCAGGCGCCGCCGAGGCAGCGCTTTGACATCGTCCAGGGAGAGCTGCACCGTGCGTTTGACGTTGCCGGTAATCAGCAGACGCCAGCGAGCGGGATCAATCTCCGGCACCGGACCGTTCGACCGCATGAAGAAGCGATCGTTGGGCACGATTAGCCCGCCGTTGAGCATCGCCAGCGGCATCCCGAAATTGCCGCCCCCATAAGGTACGAGGTCGGGGTGCTTGTCGAGCTTGGAGAGGAGCGTCTCTGGCGTCTCCGGCGGTTGCAGCGTGCCGCTCATGCTGATCTGTCTTCCACCTCGTTACCTTCTTCATACCACGATCTCGTCCGTCACTGCCGAAACGGCCGCGCCCTTGGCCCACGTCGCCGAGCAACTGTACGTGATTATCCCAATTCGGCAACCGCGAAGCGCGGCCGCCCCGCCAGGTCCGGCAGGATTGAGATGGCGGCCTCCGGCAGCGCCGAGCGCAGGAGCGTGGCGACGGTCTCGGCCCGCGACGGATCGAGCTCGAGGATGATCGCGC
>JACCYK010000377.1 GCA_013696525.1 Chloroflexia bacterium | reverse complement strand
ATGGAGTGGTGCGCGTCCCGACGAGCCTCAACGTCGTCTCGCTCGACCGCTCGCGGTGGCGAGAGCTAGGAACACCGAGCGGGTTTGCCAGCAAGGCAGCGCGTCTCGGTCACGCCTATCTGGCGATGGGAGCGACTCCGACTTTCACTTGCGCGCCCTACCAAACAAGCGCGGCGCCGGCCTTTGGCGAGCAGATCGCCTGGGCGGAGTCGAACGCCGTGGCCTTCGCCAACTCGGTGATCGGAGCGCGAACCAACCGGTATGGAGACTACCTCGATATCTCCTGTGCCTTGACCGGACGGGTACCGGCGGCCGGGCTTCATCTTGACGAGCCGCGGTTGGGCCGGGTGTTGGTCACGTTGCGCCAGTTGCCGCCGGCGCTGACGGCACGCGATGACTTCTACCCGGTGCTCGGGTATCTACTCGGGACGTTGGTCGATGACGAGGTAGCGGTGATTGACGGCTTGGACGCCGCGCCAACCAGTGACCAACTGAAGGCGCTGGCCGCGGCCGCGGCGTCATCCGGCTCGGTCGCGATGTTTCACCTCGTCGGGGTAACCCCGGAAGCGCCGACATTGGAGGACGCGTTCGGCCACCGGGGCCCGATTCGCCAAATCGACGTGGATCTCGATGATCTCAAGGCAGCGAGGGCGCGGCTGCGAACGGCTAGCGGGGACCGGATCGATGTCGTTGCGCTCGGCAGTCCTCATTGCAGCCTGGCCGAGTGCCGGGCAATCGCGGCGTTGGCGGCGGGAAGGACCGTGGCGCCGGGAGTCGAGTTTTTTGTGACGACGAGCCGGGCGGTTCGTGATCTGCTCGATCGCGGGGGCGAGCTGGCGACGCTCGCCGAGTTTGGCGCCACGGTGACCGCTGACACCTGTATCGTCGTCTCGCCGTTGATCGCCGAGAGTGCGCGGGTGCTGATGACCAATTCGGCGAAGTATGCCCACTATGGCCCGGGCATTTTAGAGGTCGATGTCATCTATGGCTCAACCGAGGATTGCGTCGCGTCTGCGGTGTCCGGCCGGGCGACGATCGAAGACGGTCCGTGGAACGCTTGATCTATCCGCGCGTCACCTGGATCGTCTCTGGCGACACGATGGGCTCGCTTCTGGTCGGACGGGAGCCGTTGAGTTTTTGGGGCGGTCTGGATCCAAACACGGGAGAGGTGATTGACCGGCGACATCCACTGACCGGTCAGCGACTAACCAATCGAATCCTGGCGATCCCGCATGGACGGGGGTCATGCTCGGCGAGCGGGGTGTTGCTGGAGGCAATCTGCAATGGAACTGGTCCGCTGGCGATCATCACCAGCCGGATTGACCCGATCATCGGTCTCGGCGCCATCCTGGCGGAGGAACTCTACGGGCGGGTGGTCCCGGTCGCCGTCCTGGGTGCTGACGATTTCTTGGAATTACGAAGCGGCGACCGGGTCACCATCACCATGTCGGGAGAGATGACGCTCTCTCGCGGTTAGCTGGCCGCCGCGGTCAGGGTCAGGCCGGCGGCGGCGGCGAGCGCCTCGGCTTTGTCGGTGCGCTCCCATGGTAGATCGAGATCCGGGCGACCAAAGTGACCGTAGGCCGCGGTTTGCCGGTAAATCGGGCGACGTAGGTCGAGCGTGTCGATAATGGCCGCCGGACGCAAGTCGAAGTGCTGTTCAATTAGCCGGCGGATGGTCTCATCGGGGACATGATTGGTGCCAAACGTCTCGACCATGATCGAGACGGGATGCGACATCCCGATCGCGTACGAGATTTGCAGCTCAAAGCGGTCCGCTAGTCCGGCGGCCACCACGTTCTTGGCAACGTAGCGCGCGGCGTAGGCACCGGAGCGGTCGACCTTCGTCGCGTCCTTGCCCGAGAAGGCGCCGCCACCGTGCCGGGCCATGCCGCCATAGGTGTCGACGATGATCTTGCGGCCCGTGAGGCCGGCGTCTCCCATCGGACCGCCGATCACAAAGCTGCCGCTGGGGTTGACGAGAAATTTCGTGGCGGCATCAAGTAAATTGGACGGCACCACAACGCGAATGACGTGGTCCGTGATGTCCCGCTCAACTTCGGGCGTTGTCATGTGGTCGGCGTGTTGGGCAGACACCACGATCGTGTCGACCCGCCGCGGGAGACCATTGTGATACTCGACGGTGACCTGGCTCTTGCCGTCGGGCCGAAGGTAGGGGAGGATACCGCTCTTGCGCACCTCGGTTAGACGTTGGGCGAGCCGGTGGGCAAGTGAGATCGGGAGCGGCATGAGCTCTGGCGTCTCCCGGCAGGCGAAGCCGATCATCATGCCCTGGTCGCCGGCGCCGATCTTGTCATAGTCGTCGACGGGGCCGCCGCCGCGCGCTTCCAGCGCGACCGCGACCCCCTCGGAGATCTCCCTGCTCTGCTCCTTGATCGCCGCCACCACGCCGCAGGTCGTGGCGTCGAAGCCATGGGAAGAATGGGTGTAGCCAATCTCGCGGACGACGTTTCGCACCAACGCCTGGATATCGATATAGGTGCTCGTCGTGATCTCGCCGAAGACCAGGATCATCCCAGTGGTTGTGGCCACTTCGCAGGCCACGCGCGCGTCTGGATCATCGGTCAGGACGGCATCCAGCACGGCATCGGAGATCTGATCGCAGACCTTGTCGGGGTGGCCCTCGGTGACCGACTCCGACGTGAAGAACGTACGCGCCGCCGAGGCGAACGTCCCGTGCGCATGGACCATCATCATCCTCCCGAGCGCGGACACTCCGTTGAGAGCGTACGGTAGAACTTTCGCGGCCGATTGCCCCGTGGCAGGAGCGACTAGGTGCCGCCTTCCCACGAGTGCATGTACTTCTCTTGCTCGGTGGTGAGCTGGTCGATCTCAATGTCCATCGCCGCCAGTTTCATCCGGGCGATCTCCTGGTCAATCTCTACTGGCACCGTGTAGACCCGGTTCTCAAGCGATTTGCCCTCACGGACGAGGAACGCGGCGGCGAGGGCTTGGTTTGCAAAGCTCATGTCCATGACGCTGGCCGGGTGCCCTTCGGCGGCCGAGAGATTGACCAGTCGTCCTTCTGCCAGCACGATCAAACGCTGGCCATCGTTGACGACGTATTCCTCGACGAGGGGACGGAGCGTGCGCCGGCCCTCACCCGTCATCTCCTCGAGCGCGGCGAGGTTGATCTCGGAATTGAAGTGGCCGGAATTGGCGAGGATCGCGCCGTCCTTCATTTGCTCGAAGTCGGCGCGGTCGATCACGTTGATGTTGCCGGTCGCGGTGACAAAGAGATCGCCAAAAGCGGCGGCCCGCGCCATGGTGGTCACTTGAAAGCCGTCCATCGCCGCTTCCAACGCCCGGACCGGATTGATTTCGGTCACGATGACCCGGGCGCCCATGCCCCGCAGGCGCATCGCGATCCCTTTGCCGCACCAGCCATAGCCGGCGACGACCGCGACCTTGCCGGACAACAGGAGGTTCGTCACTCGCAGAATGCCGTCGATCGTGCTCTGACCGGTGCCGTACCGGTTGTCAAAGAAGTGCTTCGTCTCGGCGTCATTGACGGCGACCATGGGAAAGGCGAGCAGGCCCGCCTCTTCGAGCGCGCGGTGCCGGACGACGCCGGTCGTGGTTTCCTCGGTGCCGCCCAGGATGTCGGGAATGAGGTCGGTGCGGTCCTGATGGATCATGGTGACGACATCGGCCCCGTCGTCGATGACGATGTGGGGCTTGTGGTCGAGCGCGGCCCGCAGATGCCGATAATAGGTCTCGTTGTCTTCGCCCTTGATCGCAAAGACGGGAATCCCGTCTTCGACAAGGGCCGCCGCAACATCATCCTGGGTCGAGAGCGGATTGCTCGCGCACAGCACCGAGCTGGCGCCGCCGGCCTGGAGCGTCATGGCCAAGTTCGCGGTCTCGGTCGTGATATGGGCGCAGGCCACGATCCGGATGTTCGCGAACGGTTGCTCCACCGCGAATCGCTCCCGAATTTGGCCGAGGACCGGCATCTCACGGGCGGCCCACTCGATCCGACGGCGTCCTGCCCCGGCGAGCGAGGGGTCCTTGATGTCAAAGGGACGTGAGCGGGCTGTCCCCGTCATCGTTGCTCCCATCGGGTTAGCTCCTTTTCTCGATACTGACGCTTGTCTCTTCACATCGTGACCGCGGTGCCGGCCGCTCGAGCTCTTGGCTTGAGATGCGTCCGGCAAAGTCTGGGTAGGATCGGTCGAACCGGCGGACAAAATCGACCGGGGTGTAGGCATGCTCTTGGGGGCCGTGATGCTCGATGGCGTAGGTCGCGGCGAGCGAGGCGACCCGGCCGGTCGTCGCCAAATCCCAACCGAGCAACATCCCCTTCAGGAGTCCGGCCCGATAAGCATCGCCGCCGCCGGTGGGATCGACCACGGGGTTGGCGACGGCGATCGGAATGCGCGCGGTTTCACCGTTGTAGCGCAACTCCGATCCGTTCTCACCATACGTGACGCCAAGTAATTCGACCCGCGCCGCGATGTCGTCGATCGTCAAGCCGGTCTTCCGTTCAATCACCGCGAACTCGTAATCGCTGCCGATGACGGCCCACGCCGACGCGATGCCCGCCGCCAAATCTTCACCGGAGACGGAGATGACCTGCTGCGACGGATCGTAGACGAGCCGACAGCCGCCGGCGGCGAACTCCGCCGCATGGCGGCGCATCGCTTCAATGGTGGTTGGCCCGACGACGCCGTAAGTGCACGATTCGGCAATCTCGCTGACGCGGATGGAATCGGCAACGACAGAGGCGCCCGGATAAAACCCCGCGATCTGGTTCCCGGTCATGTCGGTGATCATGAACGATGAGCCCGTCAGCTCGTCGGGGACATCGAGCACCAGTGAGGTGTCGACGCCGAGCTGGGCGAGCACGTCGCGATACTCGGCGAAATCAGTGCCGCCGGCGCCGATCAGCGCGGGATGCTCGCCGAGAAGGGCCAGGCTGTAGGCAATGTTTCCGGCCACTCCGCCTCGCTGCCGGCGCAGGGAATCGAAGAGGAAGCTGATCGAGAGCACATGGACTTTGTCGGGAAGGATGTGATCGCGAAACGTACCCGGAAAGTTCATGATGTGGTCGAACGCGAGCGAGCCGCTGATCGCGATCGCGGGCTTGGGGATGGATGATGGCTCAGCGCTCATGGCGCGATCCGCGGGCACCTTGCATCGTCGTTCCTGAACGTCGCACGCATCCTCCAGCGCCGAATCAACCAAACCGAACGAGCATAGCATGCTTCGGCAGCGACGCGCTAAGCTGCGCTGACGGGATCGATCACCGAACGTAACGAGTCTACGAC
>JACCYK010000373.1 GCA_013696525.1 Chloroflexia bacterium | reverse complement strand
TGCTGGAAGTCCCCGCCGGCTGGCTGGCCGAGCATGATCTCGGCCCCGGCACCCCGGTCGGCATTCCCGATTGGGTCACGACCGCGAACTAAGGCGCGGGCAGGCACGCGACCGGAATGCGGTTCATCCAACCGCTCCCATTTCTGACCGATCGAGCAGGGCGGATGGGCACATCGCCGACTGTCGGGAGAGGAGACACCTGTCCTAATCATGGCCACCCCCCGCTGGTACCCTGACGAGCTGGCCCACGCCGGTGACGAGCATCTCGACCCCGGCTATGTGCAGGGGTATGACCGCAAGGCCGGCACCGACCCCACCGACGAGGTCGCGCTGTTGCGCACGCTTGGCTTGGATGAGACGAGCACGGTCGTTGATCTGGGGGCCGGCACCGGCGCCTTTGCCCTGGCCGTCGCCCCGCGCTGCCGGCGGGTGATCGCGGTCGATGTCTCCGCCGCGATGCTCGCGCTTCTCCAACTGCAAGCCGGCGCCCAGGGTCTCGCCAACATTGAGTGGGTGCAACGCGGCTTCCTCACCTACGAGCACCGGGGGGAGCCGGCCGATTTCGTCTACTCGCGCCATGCCCTGCACCACCTGCCGGAGTTCTGGAAGGGCATCGCCCTCGGCCGCATCGCCGCCATCCTCAAACCGGGCGGCGTCTTCCGTCTGCTCGATCTCGTCTACGCCTTCGATCCCGGCGAAGCCGGACCGATCATCGAATCCTGGCTCGACGGCGCGGCGGCAACACCCGCCCTCGGCTGGACCCGGCCGGAGCTCGAAACCCATCTCCGGGAGGAGTACAGCACGTTCACCTGGCTGCTGGAGCCGATGCTGGAACGGGCCGGCCTCGTGATCCAGGACGCCAGCCGCGACCCGAGCGGGATCTACGCGGCCTACACTTGCGTCAAGACCAGTTCCGACCTCGGGTGATCGCTCCGCGCCGCCAGCCGTGGCAACGCCACCAGATGCGGCAATCGGGCCGGCCCCGTATACTCCGCGCCACATGGAGGAGCGGCCAACCCGTGTCCCATTCAATTCAGGCAGTTCGCGGGTTCGGCACATCCCTCCTCTCTCCCTTGCCCCGGAGCGATGAGCCGGAGTTGCTCGACGCGCCGGAGCCCGACCCGGCGGAGCTGGCCGAAAACTTCCGCGACATCCAGCGCGTCAACCACCTCCTGGGCGGAACGTCGATCATCCTGCGCCATCTGCCGCCGCTGCTCGCCGCGATCCCCGCCCGGCAACCGGTGACCCTGCTCGATCTCGCCACCGGCGTCGCCGATATCCCGCTGGCCATCGTCCGCTGGGCCGAACGCCGCGACCTGGCCGTGACCATTGTCGCCAGTGATAGCTCGATCCCGGTCCTGAACCTGGCCCAGGAGCGGATCGCCGCCCATCCCGCGCTCTCCCTCGCCCACTACGACGCCCGCGCCGTCCCCCTCCCGGACAAGCGGTTCGACATCGTCCTCTGCTCCCTGGCGCTGCATCACTTCGCCCCGGACGACGCCTGTCAGGTGCTGCGGGAGATGGACCGCCTGGCCCGCGCCGGCTTCATCCTCAACGATCTCCGCCGCGGCCGCCCCGGCTATGCCGCCGCCTGGATCGCCTCGCGGCTCACTACCCGCAACCGGCTCACCCGCCACGATGCCCCGCTTTCGGTCCGCCGCGCCTACACCCCGGCCGAGCTCGCCAGCCTGCTCCGCCGCGCCGGGGTCAGCAATGTGACGATCACCACCCACCCCTGGTTCCGGATGGCCGCGCTCAAAGTTAGCGGCGATCACCATGCCTGAGCGGGCACCAGCCTCCTTCCCCCGTGAGCGCGAGGCCGAGGTCATCGTCGTCGGCGGCGGTCCCGCCGGCAGCACGGTCGCCACCACCCTAGCGGAAGCGGGTCACCGCGTCCTGCTGCTCGACAAAGCGGCCTTCCCGCGCCATAAAGCCTGCTCGGAATACATCAACCCGGCCGCCGCCCAGCTCCTCGGCCAGCTCGGCCTCGGCGACGACATCCTACGCGCCGGCGCTCACCGCATGGCGGCGATGCTGGTCCACGCCCCCGATGGCCGGCGCTTCGTTGCCGACTTCGCGCGGGCGGAGCCGGGGCAGGCGGCCTTCGGGCTCTCCCGCTACCGCCTGGACCACCTCTTGCTCGAGCGCGCCAAAGCGGCCGGGGTCACCGTCCGCGAGCGGGCCCACGTCCGCCAGGTTGTCCGTGAAGGGGGGCGGGTCGTCGGCGTCGCGGCCACGATCAACGGCGATCGCGAGTGGCTCCGGTCATCGCTGGTCATCGGCGCCGATGGCCACAACTCCGTGGTCAGCCGCGAATTGGGCTTGGACACCACCGTTCGCTGGCCCCGGAAGACAGGGCTGGTAGCCCATTACCGGGGCGTTACCGGCCTGGTGCGGTCGGGCGAGATGCATGTCGCCTCCGGCCTATACGCCGGCCTGGCACCGTTGGAAGATGGCTTGACCAATGTCGCCGTCGTCGCCGGCGGCCACGCCGTAACGGCCCGTTCAGGCTCAATCGAAGCGTTTTTTACCGAGTCGCTGCGCGCCATCCCCGCGGTCGCCCGCAAGCTGGACGGCGCGGAACGGGTGGGCGGCATCCGCGGCGCCGGGGCGATGGCCCGTCGCGCCCGCCGCACCGCCGGTGCCGGCTACTTGCTCATTGGCGATGCCGCCTCGTTCCTCGACCCCTTTACCGGTGACGGCATCTACGAGGCGCTCCGCGCGGCGCAACTCGCGGCGCCGGTCGCCAGCGTCGCGCTGCGGGCCGGAGACACCTCGGCGGTGGCGCTCGATCCCTACCGGATCGCCCGCCGCCGGGCCTTCACCGCCAAGCGCCACGTCTGCTGGATCGTGCAGGGGTTCATTCATGCGCCGCCGCTGATGAACTACGTCACGGCCCGGCTGTCGCGGCGTGAGGAGCTGGCGCTCACCCTGAGCGGTGTCCTCGGCAACTTTTACCCCGCCAGCCAGGCCCTCTCCCCTCGTTTTCTGGCCCGATTGTTGCGTCCATGACGATCGGGAGATGACCTATGCGGACTGACAACGCGGTCGAGATGGCCGGCGATTTGGATCGGATCGTGGCCCTGGCGGCGGATGTCGAGCGTTGGCCGGTCATCCTGCCCCACTACCGGTGGGTGACCCTGCTGGCCGGCGGCGGCGACCACAAAACTGTGGAGATGGCGGCCCGCCGCGGCCGGATCCCGGTCCGCTGGCGCGCGATCCAAGCAATCGAGCGTGAGGGACCGACACCGATCATCCGCTATCAGCACATCGGCGGCGTGACGAAGGGGATGACGGTCGCCTGGACCTTTGCCCCCGGTCCCGGCGCGATCACGGTGCGCATCGACCATGACTTCACCCCGCCCTGGCCGCTCGCCGGCCGCCCGATCGCGGATCGGATCATCGGGCCCCACTTCGTCGGCGCCATCGCCGGCAAAACCCTCGTCACGATCAAGGCGATCGTCGAAGACCGTGACCCGCGCTTCGGGCCCGACGGTCACCCCCGCTCGTGAAGCGGCGCGTCGCCATCACCGGTATCGGCCCGATCACCCCGATCGGGACCGGGGTCGACGCGCTCTGGGCGGGCGTGCGCGCCGGCCGCTCGGCGGTCGGCACCATCACCCGCTTCGATGCCTCACCCTTTTCGAGCCGGGTCGCGGCCGAGATCGACTTCGACCCGCTGTGCTTCATGACGCCGAAGCGGGTCCGGCGGCTCGACCGCTTCTCCCAGCTCGCCCTCGTCAGCGCCCAACTGGCGTTGGCGGACGCGGGACTGACCGCGGCGGAGGCGGCGGCCGCCGGCGCTGGCGCCTACATTGGCTCCGCCCTCGGCGGCATCGCCTTTGCCGAGGCCCAGCACGAAGCCTTCGTCCGCCACGGCCCGCGCTCGGTCAACCCGCTGCTCGCCCTCTCCGTCTTCGGCGGCGCCGCCTCCTCGAACGTCACGATCGAGCTCGGCCTGACCGGCCCCTCGCTCGCCAACGGCAACTCGTGCGCCGCCGGCCTGATCGCCATCGGCGAGGCCGCCCGGCTCATCGCCGACGGCCGGGTGCCAGTCATGCTGGCCGGCGGCGCCGAAGCCCCGCTCTCGCCGCTCGCCTTCGGCGCCTTCGCCATGATCCGCGTCCTCAGCGTTCGCAACCACGATCCCGCCACCGCCAGCCGGCCCTTCGACCGCGGTCGCGACGGCTTCGTCATCGCCGAGGGGGCCACGCTGCTGGCGCTCGAGTCGTTCGAGCATGCCCATGCCCGCGGCGCCCGGATCTATGCCGAGCTGGCCGGTTACGGCACCACCTCCGACGCCCACCACATGACCGCGCCCCACCCGGACGGCGTTCACGCCGCCCGCGCCATGTGCCACGCCCTAAACAGCGCCGGTCTTGCGCCAGAAGCGATCGACTACGTGAACGCGCACGGCTCTTCGACCGTCCTCAACGATGTCACCGAATGCCGCGCCATCCGCCTGGCCCTCGGCACCCATGCGGACCGTATCTCGCTGAGTGGCACCAAGGGCTTGCACGGCCACGCCCTCGGCGCCACCGGCGCCATCGAGACCGCCATTTGCGCCCTCGCCCTCGCCCGCGGCCACCTCCCCGGCACCGCCAACCTGGAGCAGCTCGATCCCGGCTGCGATCTCGACGTGATCCCCCCCGGCGGCCGGCCCGGCCAAGCCGCCCACCTCCTCTGCAACGCCTTCGGCTTCGGCGGCATCAATGCCAGCCTCGTCCTCAGCGCCGTCTAATGTTCGGATGCTGAATTAGTCGTCCACCGTGAGGTCGATCGCATCGCCGCCGGTCGCGGTGCCGCCCGTCGCGTCGCCGCCGACGATGGCGCCGGTGTCCGCCTCGTACCGGCTGCCGGCCGCATGGTCTATGCG
>JACCYK010000370.1 GCA_013696525.1 Chloroflexia bacterium | reverse complement strand
ACGTCCACCTGCTCCGAGTCCAGCGCCTCATAGACGAGGCCGGGGTCCATGCCGCTCTCTTCGGCAAACTCGAGTCCCGGGTAGGCTTCGCGCAGGCCCGGCAGGCCGTCCGGCCGGATCACGAACTCCTGGGTGGCGCCGAACCGGAGGTCGGCCCCGACGTCGATCAGGTCGGAGATCGTCTCCACTCCTAGCTCGGCCGCCTGATCGCCCCGCAACGCCAGGGTGTAGGTGTTGTTGAAGCCCAGAGGATCAAGCCAGACGAGGTCGAACTCCTCTTGATAGCCCTGCTGGACCGTGTCGTAGACGGTGTCCACGAGGCTGGTGGGGGTAGCGTCCGCCGTCGGCGAGGCGTCCGCCGCCGGCAGCGGCAGTTCGAGGATCGCGAGCAGGCCGGTCCCGGTGTACTCGACATAGGCGTCGATCTCGCCGCTTACCAGGGCTTGATGGACGAGGAGGCTGCCACCGAGATTCAGCTCGCGCTCGACCGGATAGCCGGCGTCTTCGAGCAGTTGGGCAAGCATCTCGCTGACCAGGATCTGCTCGGTAAAGTCCTTGGAGCCGATCGTGACCGTGGGCAGGTCGTCCTGGGCGGCGGCGCCGATGGCGGAGCCGGCGAAGGCCAGCATCATCGCCAGGGCAACGACGAGTAGGGATCGACCGCGGGGCAAGCCGGGCCGCGACGGCCGACGCCACGGGTGGTGCAGGTTCAACATCTGATCGTCCTTTCCGCGTCCCGCGCTCTGGACGGGACTTCCTACCAAACAGATTGCTCCGTGAGAATCCCCTCCTTCCGCATGCAGCGTGATTGCTCGACCCAGCGCAAGTTTCGCGCCGCCGCCCGACGGGCTTTCGGCTCGCTGGTTACCGGTGTCAGAGATCGCTACCGGTCGCCGCGCACGACGTCCAGCCCCGTGGGCACGACCAGCCGGCGCAGCCGGCTCATCGCGATCTCGGTCAGCATCGCCAGGAGGGCGATCGGGACCGCCCCCGCGAGCAGGATCGGCGGGTTGAACATCGCCAGCCCCTGCAGGATAAGATCGCCCAGACCGCCGCCGCCGATGTAGGCGGCCAGCGTCGCCAGCCCGATATTTTGCACCGTCGCGGTCTGAATACCGGCGAAGAGGACCGGGCTGGCCAGCGGCAGCTCGACTAGGAGCAGCAATTGGAGATCGCTGGTGCCCATGCCGCGGGCGGCGTCCACCGCCGCCCGGTCGGCGGTCTTGATCCCGATGTAGGGATTGAGGAAGATCGGCAGGATGGCGCGGATGGTGAGGGCGACCAGGGAGGGGACGAAGCCGATCCCGAGCAGCGGCAGGGCCAGGGCGAGGACGGCGAGGCTGGGCACGGTCTGGCCCAGGCTGGCCACCCAGGTCATCGGCTTGGCCAGCACCTCGACCCGGCTGGCGATCACCGCCAGCGGCAGGGCGATCACGATGCCGAGCAGGATCGATAACAGGGTCAACTGGACATGTTGGCTGAGCAGCTCGAGCCACTGCTCCTGGTTCTCTAGGATATAGAGCAGGAAATCCATGGGGTTGCCGCGCATCAGTGCTGGTTACCCCCTCCCGGCCGCCGGTGAGGCGTCTCGGCGCAGGCTGTCGCCCAGGCGCGCCAAGCCCCAGTCGATCACGATCGCGAGCAGCGAGGCGGCGATCGCCCCGGCCAGGATCTCGTCGGCGTCCAGGGTCCGCATGCCGTCGAAGATGAGCCGGCCGAGGCCGCCGGCGCCGACCACGGCGCCGATCGTGGCGATCCCCACCGCCGCCACCGCCGCCAACCGGATGCCGGCCAGGATCACCGGCAGCGCCAGCGGCAGCTCGACCAGGACCAGCCGCTGGCCGCCGGTCATCCCCATCCCGCGGGCAGCGTCGAGCGTCGCCGGCGGTACGCCGTCGATCCCGGCCACGGTGTTGCGGACGATCGCCAGTAGGGAATAGGCGGCGAGGGCGATGATGACGGTGGTGGCGCCGATCCCGGTAAAGGGAATCATGATCGCGAACAGGGCCAGGCTGGGGATCGTGTAGAGGATACCAGTGGTGTTAATGACCGGCGCTTCCAGCCAGCGGAGCCGGGTGATGATGATGCCGACCGGGATGCCGATCAGCATCGCGATCGCGACGCTGGTGCCGACGAGCTGGATATGGACCAGGGTCAGGGCCCAGACCCGCTCCGGGTTTTCAAGCAGGTAGGTCATGGCCGCCTTCCCCGGCGGGGGTGACCCCGTCGCTTGACGTCAGATCGCCCAGGGCGACCGCCAGGTGCTGGAACGAGAGGTAGCCGGTGGGCTGGCCGGTGTCGTCCTCGACCCAGATGCCGGCGCCGCTGGCCGGCTGGTGCGTGCTGAGAGCCTGACCCGCCTCGAGCACGGAGAGCGTCCCCGCCAGGATCACGGCGTCCCGTGGAGGCGGTTGGGGAGCGGGCTCCGCTAGCTCGGCCAGCGCGGTGTAGGCCAGGGCCAACACGCCGCGGTCTTCGCCGATGAACTCGGTGACAAAGGGCGCGGCCGGGCGCCGCAGCAGATCGGCCGGGGTGCCGTTC
>JACCYK010000336.1 GCA_013696525.1 Chloroflexia bacterium | reverse complement strand
CGACCTCTGTCGTTCCCGTGAGGAGTCTAGGGTGGCGCCGCTATCGCGTCAAACAGGGCGGACTGTTGGAGAAAGGAGGGGGGCGGTGTGGCCAACGCGAGAGTAGACCAGTTCCTCGGGGCTCTGTTGGGCCTCACCATCGGGGACGCCCTCGGGATGCCGGTCCGCGGGATGTCGCGGGGAGACCTCACCACGACCCACGGCAAGCTGACAAGCTACCTCCCCGGCCGGACCGCGGACGGCGCCGAGATCGGGCAGGGTGAGTTCACCGAGGAATCGGAGATCACGCTCTGCATCGTCGAGTCGCTGACCGCGAACGGCGGCGTGGTCGATGTCGACAACATCGGCGCCCGCCTCACCTACCTGGCGCGTGGGGAATCGAAGCGGTGGATGAGCCCGGATACGCTGGCGGCGCTAGAAACGGCCGACGCGACGCTGAACTTTCAGGTGCCGATGAACGAGGACGCCCCGGCAACCGGCGAGGTTGCCAGCCGCGGGGTTGCCATCGGCTTACTCCACGCGATCGGGACGCTCGACGCCGCCGCCTTTCGCGCCGATGCCGAGGCCGTCAGCAGGCTCACTCACGGCAGCCCGGCCGCGATTGCCGCCACTACCGCGGTCGCCTATGCGGTCCGCCTCGCCGCCCGCAATGAAACGCCCCGGCGCGACTGGGCGGCGGCGGTCGCCGCTTTTGTGCAAACTGGTGAGCTGGTAGACCGGTTGCTCCTGGCGGACGAGCTGCTACAGACCGGCACCCCAGTCGACGATGCGATCGCGCGTCTGGGAACGGGCGAAACCGCGGCCGAGTCGGTCCCGGCCGCAATGCTCGCCGCCAGCACCGCGACGACCTTTGCCGAGGCGGTGCTGACCGCGGTCAACGCCGGGGGCGCGACCGACACCATCGGGGCGATCGCCGGCGCCCTCGCTGGCGCCGCCGGCGGCGTCAACGACATCCCACAACCTTTCATCGATGATCTCGAGGGCCGCATCTATGTTTCCTTGGCGGCGCCCTGGTTCTTCCGCGCCGTCCTCCTACGCTCCGGTGAGGTGATCGACCTGCGCCAGCGCGAACCGCCGCGTCCGTCGATGCCGCCCCGAATCTAGAGTTCGAGATCCCCGCCGAAGAAGTGGCGCCGGGCCGCCTCGCCGGCGTCGAGGCCATCCGGGCCGAAGGCATGGATGCCGGCGTACCCGCCGAGCGTGGGATCGGCGTCACGGGCGCGGGTAGCCCGCTCTCGGGCCTGGTCCGCCTCCGGACCGGTCTCGGTCGTCAGCTTGCCAGCCCACATGGCGTGCGCCCGGAGCGGCGCAACGTACCGTTGCCGGCGCCGGCCGAACTCCTCGATCGCCGCTTGCCAGTCCCGCTCGTCCGCCAGCAAATCACGCAGTTCGCGGGCGTCGCGGAACGCCAGGGAGAGGCCGTGCCCCTGGCTGGGATCGTTCGCCCCGGCGGCGTCGCCAATCAGGACCACGCCGGGAGCCGTCAACCGATCGGCGACGACATCGGCACCGGGGAAGAAGCCACCGGGCCCAGCCGGTCGGGCATCGGCAAACGCTCCCTCCGGGAACGGTGCCGCGCAGGTCGCGATAAAGTCGTCGATCGCGGTCGGTCTCTGTAACCGTGCCGCCTCGGCGGGGGAGCAGGCGAGATAGGCGCGCGCCCGGCCCTCGCCGCGGGGAAACAGGACCGCCATCCCGCCTGGAAAGAACGCCTGGTGGGTGCGGTCCGCCGCCAGCTCCACGCCATCCAGCAACAGGCCCCCAAGCTGGTGGTGAACCGGGTCCCGCCGCCCGGTGCCGCCGATCGCTCTCCGGACCGAGGACCGCTGCCCATCAGCGCCAATCACGAGCCTCGCGGCAATGGTCACCCCGTCGTTGCCGACGACAACATTGACTTCATTGACATCGTCGCCGATCCTCAACTCGCTAAATCTGCCCGGCCGAATCACTCGTTGCACCCCTCCTAGCAGCGCCTCAAGCAACCGCTCCTGGAGCGCGGGATGTGACACCGCCCACTCGACGTGATCGTCCGGGACATCTTCCGCCCAGGCATACGGCGCTACCGGCTGCCGGTCCGCATATCGCTGCCAGATCGGCAGCGCATGCCCGTCCGCCAACCGCAGCGTCTCGATCAGACCCAGCTTCGCCGCCTCCGCCGCCCCCCACGGATGCAGCGCCTCCCCCCGAATCCGATCCCGGAAGCCAGGCGAGGACTCGACCACAATGACGCCGAGCCCGAGTTCAGCCAACGCGTGCGCGGCACTGAGACCGGCAACGCCGGCGCCGATGACGACGATGTCCGTGACGATCATGGAGCATTCTCAGCGGCCTTCGCAGCTTCTACCACTTCCATGGCACTCGCAACAGACCCAAATCGATGCGCCCACGGCAAATGGTTCGCCGCTTGTCACGACGAACATCGTACCGTGAGCGTACGCCGCCCACTTCGACTCTCGTACCGGATAAATGCGCCATTCCTATCATTTCTAGGCTCGAACATCGGACATGGTTTCACGCAGTTCTTGTCCCCACCAGCCGTGCCGGGCGGGTCGCAGTGACCAAACTTGAACACTCGCTTCCGATTCGACCGCGACGCTCGAATTCGGTAGCCGTTCGGATTTTCCACTGCCGTACAGTTTGGAAGAGGTTTGATGGACGTAATGAGCGTGACGAAAACGGTCTCTTTGCCCTCGTTTACGAGGTTCAAGAGCTGCGGTTGGCCCGTTGGCGGGTTACAGTTCAACGTTCCTCGCAGCGGTGACCGGTCCGGAGTCGTGGTGGGCCGTGGCGTTCGCGTTGGCTGTGGCGTTCGCGTCGGCTGTGGCGTTCGCGTCGGATTCGGCGTTCGCGTTGGCCGGGGGGTTCGCGTCGGATTCGGAGTCCGGGTCGGGCTAATTCTGGATGTGGGCTCGGCGCCGCGCTGGCAGACGCCGACGTTGGGGTTGTAGAGGGATATGCGCTGGCAGAAGTTGCCGCTACAGCAGAAGGAGCCCATCGAGCACGGCTCGCCTTCGGCCTGGCATGGCTGGACAGCTCCGGTCGTGTTCCGTACCGCCAGGGCGCCGGCGCCAATCAGGCCGAACGCCGCCACCAGGTAGCCCCGCCGGGTGTTGGGCGAGGCAAGCGCCCGGGCCAGACCATCGAATCGACCGCCGTCCATTCGTTCCCCCGCCCGGCATCCCGGTCCCGCGTTGTCCGCGTCCTCGATTGTTCCCCGCTACACCTGGTGAGGCGGCGCCTGGATTGATCCAGTATATCCGCCCTGTGACACAAACGTAAGACTAGCCGACACGATACTGGACCGCGGGCACGATGGCGCCGGCTCGATCATCCGCTTTTTTGAGCTGTTTGCACTTCGCTCGGAGGTTTGCCAGTTTTTGCTTACCCGCGCCCGCTTTGGCTTTCTGTTTAGCCACCGCGCAGGCATTCTGCTTGCCTCCGTGAGACTTCTTTGCACTACCTTTGGCCGCTTGGGCGGATGTGAGCTGGTTCAGGCCGGAAACCCGGCCGCCCCGGCTCCGGGCGACCTCCCGGTTGCCGTCGCCGCCGCGATCGACCGCGATCTCCCGACCCCCGCTCCGATCAATCGTGATCCGTTCGACGTTGCTCACGTTCGGCACCCGGGTGGTTTCCCCCGCCACCGTGACCGTGCTGTGCCCGATGACCTCACGTTCACGGACAATGCGATCGTTCGACCGCGATGGTGTGACGATGACCGCCCGCTCCAATCGCGCGGGCGGCGACACGCTCGTTTTGCTCCGTGATGCGGGCTTAGGCGTGTGTGGCGTGGACTGGCCCACCTTGGACAGCCACCGCGGTCCGTCGTCGTCACCGCAGCCGATGCCGATAACCGCCCGGCCATGCTCAAGCACTTGCTTACAATCGGCCGGCACCTCGGCCGTATTGCCCCCAGTTGGATTGCGCACGATCGTGACGCCCCGGCCGAAGTCCGGCGGCAACGACGGCTTCCGTTTCGAATTTGCCACCGGCACTGGCGCCGCCGCGGCCGCGACGGGTGCCGCGGCCGGCGGGTGTCCGCTGACGACCTCCGCCGCCGCTGGAGCCGGAGCCTGCTCCGCGACCGCGATTGAGGCATCGAGCGGTTCGACCGCCGCGGGTTCCACCTCGAGGGGCTCGGCGTCCAGCGGCTCGCCAACGGTTGATCCGTTGTCGAGCGGCTCGGCAGCGCCGGCATCGACCGGCTCGATCGGCGG
>JACCYK010000170.1 GCA_013696525.1 Chloroflexia bacterium | reverse complement strand
GTACGAACGCCAAAGCCAGGCGGTGGTGACCCGTCGTCACCACGTCAACTCACGTACTGGCGTGTCGTTGCACATCTGGGGCCACCGAAACCGCCTACTCCTCGACGGTGAAGGTGGCTTCCATGCCGAGCGCCAGGTGGGGCACGCCCTCGGGGGTAAGGAAGAAGCAGACGATCGTGTAGGCGCCGGGCGCCAGGTCGACCAGCAGGAGGTCGGCCGCGGCGGCCGCCGGCACCGTGGCTTGGCCGACATAGGTGACGCCCGCCGGCAGGCCGGGGCCGGTGCCGCGGAGGAGATCGGCCGTGGTGGTGCCCTCGAGCCGCAGCACCAGCATCTCGTGGTCCTGGCCGCTGCTGTTGCGGCCGGAGAGGACGACGGATGATCCCCGCACCATGGGTTGATCGAGGCTGAACTGGTAGTCCTCGATGCTGACCACGATGCCGGCGGCGTTAGCCGGGGGGTCGAACGCCAGCGGCGTCTCCTGGTCGACCTGCCAGCGCGATTCGTCGTCGTCCCGCGCCGCCGCCGGGGCCAGGACGAACGACCAGCGGGAGACCAGGAGCTGGCGGCCGACGACGGCGGTGACGTCGGCCGTGGCGCGGTCGTCACCCTCCGCCACGACATTTTGGACGGCACGGATCACGGTCGGGATGGGGTCGAGGTCGGTCGCCAGCGCCAGGTAATCTTCGCGCGGCAGGGGGATATCGCCGCCGTAGAGCTGGCCGAGGTAGCGCTCGGTGGCCAGGGTGGCGACCAGCTCGGCCTCGCCCGCCGAGAGGCAGGCGGCCAGCGCCTGGGCAACGTCGGTCAGCTCGGCGGTGAGCGGTACCAGCGGATCGGGAGTGGGGATCGGGGTTGCCTCCGGCGTCACCGCGGGCGGGTCCGCTGCCACCGGGGTACCGACGCCGCGCCGGACCGGCGCGATCACGATCGGGGCGTCCGGGGTGGTTGGGGCTTGGGTCGATGCTGCCGTCGCTTGACGAGCGGGGACGGCGCAGGCGGCCGTTGGCTGGGCAACCATCGGCGCCGGGGCGAGCGCCAGGCCGCCGCTCGCGGCCAGCAGGAGAGCGCCGATCCACCGCCACCGTCGTCGCGTGCCGGTCCGTGTCCGCTTCGTGTGTTGCACCATGCTTGCTCTCCCGAGTCGCGTGACCCAATCGGCGCCGCCACCCGCGGTGGAAGCCTGGCACCGGGCGATGATCGACGGGGCATCGGTCGCGGGGTTCCCATTGTAGCCCGCCGCGTAGCCCGCCGCGGCGTCGCGGGCGCGGCGATCGGCCGTATACTCGCGGCCAGTCTTACCGGGCTGCCGGATCGACGGGGCCGGTCAGGGAGGGAACGCGACGTGGAGCATTTGCCGCCGGCCAATGGATCTGGCAACCCGGACGGCCATGGCCACCCGGTCTCGGACGAATGGGCCGATGCGATGGTGCGCACGGTGGCGCATCTGGCGGCGCAATTGACCATTGTCCAAGTCCGGCTACGGGCGCTGGCGAGCGAGCTGAACGCGGGCGAGGCGATCGCGGCGGGGGCCGTGGCGGCGCGGGTGGAAACCCTGGCCCAAGCCGAGGCAGGCAGCTACTTACGGGAAAACCTGGGCGAGATCCTGACCGAGGTGATCGATGTCGAGGCGCTGGAGCAAGACCTCGTTCGCTATCTGATCGCGGAGCCGGAGCCTGGCGAATCGACCCCCTGACCGCTGGTTCGTGTAACGAGTTGCGGCGGAAGTGGAACTGGGTAGCAACGTCGCGCCGGGAACCGGAACGCGAGGCATGAGAGGGGAGACGAATGGACTTCGACCTCGTGGTGATTGGGGCGGGTGCGGCCGGCAGCTCGGTCGCCGCCATGGCGGTCGGCCGCGGGGCGACGGTGGCGATGGCGGAAGAGCTGAGGGTTGGCGGCACCTGCCTCAACTTCGGGTGTGATCCGACCAAAACGCTGGTCCGGAGCGCCGAGGTGTTGCACCTGGCGCGGACCGCGACGCGATTCGGCCTGGAGATCACCCCATCGGGGTACCCGGCGGCGGCGGCGGATTGGCCGGCGGTGCGGCAGCGGATTGCCGGCATCATCGACACCATTCGCGGCGGCGATGGCGATCAGAACGTGCGCGATTCGGGCGTGGCCTTGTTCAAATCGCATGCCCGCTTCCGGTCGCCGCATGAGATCGAGGTCGAGGGCCAGGTGCTGCGCGCGGCCAAGGTGGTGATCGCGGCCGGGGCGGCGACGACGGTGCCGGCGATCGCGGGGTTGCGGCAGGCGGGCTACATCACCAACGTTGAAGCGGTCGATCTGCCGATGCGGCCGGCCTCGATGGTGATTGTCGGGGGCGGCGTGGTCGCCGTCGAGTTCGCCCAAATCTTTGCCCGCTTCGGTACCCACGTCACGATGATGGCCAGCCAGGATCGCATCCTCCCGCACGAGGAGCCGGAGCTGACGGACGCCCTGCGGCGGGTGCTGGAGGATGAGGGGATCCGGATCGAGACCGGGGTGCGGGTCAACCGGGTCGAGCCCGGACCCGACGGCAAGCTCGTTACCGGCGAGCGCGATGGCGAGCCGGTGACCTGCCGGGGCGAGCACATCCTGGTGGCGACCGGCCGGGCGCCGGCGGTGGCGGGGCTGAACCTGGAAGCGGCCGGGATCGCCTATGACCGCGAGGGGATCCAGGTCGATGACGAGCTGCGGACCACGGCGCCGCACATCTGGGCGGTGGGAGACGTGATCGCCGGCGGCTATCCCTTCACCCACGTTGCCTCGTACCAGGCCAAGCTTGTCGATCACAACGCGATGAGCGGCGAGGCGCCGCGGCCCGTCGCCTATGGCGCGGTGCCATGGGTGACCTTCACCGATCCCGAGCTGGCGCGGGTCGGGATGACGGAGGCGGAGGCGCGGCGGGCCGGGCACGAGGTCGAGACCGGCACCATGGCGATCGCCGGCTTCGCGCGGGCGATCGCGACCGACCAGCGGGACGGCCTGATCAAGCTGGTGGCCGAGCGCGGCAGCGGCAAGCTGCTGGGCGGCCACATCCTGGCCCCGCACGGGGGCGAGATGCTGGGCGAGCTAACGCTGGCGGTACGGCTCGGCCTCCCGGTCTCGGCCATCGCCGAGACGATCCACCCCTACCCGACCTTTTCGGACGTGGTCGCCTACGCGGCCCGCGAGATTGGCAACAACTGAGGACGAACGGTGGTTATCGGCGCTGTCGCGCCGGCAGCGGGAGATGATCCGCGGCCTCCGCCCGGAGGGCCGCTTCCAGGGCGTCGAACGCCTCGTCCGCGGTCTCACCCGTGGTGACGGCATCCCACATTGCCGGGGCGCGGCCGGGCGAGGTGACGGCCAGCCGCTCGCTCAGCGGCTCGTGGAACGTGACGCGTGCCGACCACGGCTCGTCCGAGCCGCTCGGCCGATACGCGGTCAAGCGGATGCGCTCATCTCGCACCCAAATGACGCGGAAGTCGAGGGTTGAGCCGGTGGGCAGGTGATCGATCCGCGTGGGATCGTCAATCACCTCGGCCACGAAGTCTAAGGTGTCCCGAAGGTTGCGCGTGATCAGCGCCACTTCATCGGGATCTAGCTCGTGTCGAATCGTCATTGCCGGCCTCCCAGAAACGCTCTCGATAGGTTTTCCAGTTTTGGACGATGTCGGTGATTCCGAGCTGGAATGCTTGGTCGAGCGTGAGATAGTCGGGAAGCGGACGCTTACTCACCTGGCTGCCGTCTGGCGCGAGCACATCGACGTGCGCAAAGCCGTGAGCAGAATCATACCGGATCACGGGCCAAGTTTGTGCTTCAACGGTTGTTTCGTACTGGACGGTGAAGATTGTCAACTGACCGCGCTCCGTGGTGAATCGCACGCGGAGCCATTCGGCGCCGGTCGTATCGAGCCGGCGCTCATATTCCTTGGTCGGCATGTGCTCCCGCGATCGCGGTGCGCGCTGAAATTCGGTACAGGGCAGGGCCGGCAAGAATCTCCGCGTGGAGAGCGGTATGACATCTGGAACACCGTGCCATTATCGCGATTCGCTACCGGGCGTACCAAACTTGAGCCGGAGGTGCTCGGCAAATTTCGGATCGTCGGGAAAGTCCTCCGGCCGTAGTTCGGACAGATCCGCGTAATCGTGGGTGTCCCAGAATTCGGCTTCTTCCTCATAGCTGTTGAATGAGGGGAGCCGGCCTTGGGCTTCGGTTGGGTACTGATCGTGAATACTCATTGGAGAGCATCGTCCTTTCACGAATGGACGGATGGCCCGGTGGCTCAGGAAGATCGGAGGAACGCATTCTCGCTTGCTAGCGTGGTTGAGCCGCGACCTCCTGTTGCAGGCGCTCCCGAACCCATATCCGAATCAGGGACGCGGGACCAACGCCTTTCGCCTTGGCGAGCTCGGTCAGCGCGTCGCGGTCATCGGGTGCCAACCGGAGCGTCAAGCGTTCGGCCAGCTCTCCTTCGACCACGATCTTCACGGGGCGGCCTTGGTCGAGATAGTCGGTCGCATCGTGCGTATCCCAGAACGCTGCTTCCTCCTCCACATTGTTGAAGGATGGAATGTTCCCATGCACCCCGGTTGGATACCCAAGATCTCGTTCGGAATCACTCATCGAGGTTTCCTTCCCGATCCTGGAAGTAACGCTTGCGCTCTTTTCGTTTGGCCCGCCGGGCGCTGAACACGTAATAGGTTCCGGCTGCTTGCTTGCGATCCGGCCCGATTACCACGCTAAGAGTATCGTTGGCTGCAGTTGGTCCAAACATTTGCAAACAACCCTTATACGTTTCGACTGCAATTGGATCAGCGGTGAAAACCTCTGCAACTTCGTCCCGAGTCACGCCATGCTTCGTAATGTGGTCGAGGTTCCAGGCATCCCAAACGAGCCTCCGAACCGGCAGGTAATCGACCATGCCGAGATTCTACCATTGCCGTCCGGGAAGCCACTGCCCGCGATGGCCTTGCTTTCCGGATCAGGGTAAAGGGCGCCCGGACCAGCTATTCCACGATTCGCCATTCCGCGTCGTCCGGGGGACTGACGAGGTTGGCGACGAAGCCGAACGTAAGGTAGAGGTCGACGGCCCGGTTGTCTCGACCCGACCGTCGCCACTCCCGTGCCGGTGGTTTGGCGTCAGGATGCACGAGACCGGCCGCACCCGGCGGGTGCCTTCGCTATGATGTCACCGGGCCAGAGGGCTTGGCTATGCTTGGAACGGGGAGTGGGGAGAGGTGCGACGTGGCGGGGTGGGACTGGGAACTGCTGACCGGGCCGGAGACGATTACCGAGGGGCCGGCGTGGGACGGGGTCGGCCTCTTTTACACCAGCATTCGCCACAACGAGATCCGGCGCTATGATCCGACGACCGGCGAGATCGCGACGGTCTATCGCGATACCGGGGGCAGCAACGGGCTGGCCTTCGGCCCGGATGGCGCGCTCTACGCC
>JACCYK010000329.1 GCA_013696525.1 Chloroflexia bacterium | reverse complement strand
GTCCTGGTCCGGGGGTGCATTTCCCGTCGGTGCGATGGCACCGCCGGACCGTACAGGTGACGTCAGCGCGAATCGTCGATTGCGTGGATTGAGCCTGGCATCTCCAAGGCCGGGTGTTCGGGACGTTCACGGCGCTGGCGATTGTCGGTATGCCAATGGGTATGGTGGCTGGCGGACTGCTCGTTGACACCGTCGGCCTCCAATTTAGCTGGATGCTGATTGCCACGGCGTACGTGGCGGTGACCCTCTCCATGTACCTCAATCGAACGCTGCGAGAGATGAACCGGGCGTGAGGCGTGAGGCGTGGAGAGTGAACCGTCGGGGGCCCACGTCGACAAGGCCCGTCCTAGTACTCACGACTCACGCCTCACGACTACGTCCAGGCCGGCGGCGCGGCCCGGCGCTTGACCTTCCCGTCCCACTCGGAGAGCGGCGCCGAGTGCCAGTACCAATTCGGGCCCAACCGCGCACGGTCGGGCAAGGCGACCCGGCCACAGGCCCATTTGAGCGTCTGCCACGGTTCGTGTCCCGCGGGCGCCCACGGGAACAATCGCCACAACACCCGCTCCACCAGGTCCGGCGGCGGGGCGCATGGGCACCCCAGGCCGCGGGCGATGTCGTCGGTGTGGATCAGGATTTCCTCGCAGCCCAGCGCCAAGAACCCCTCGGGGTCGGTCATCCCGGCCGGATGGAATGCCCGCGTGCCATCCGGCGCCGCCCGGGCGACGTCGGCCAGGATTGCCGCCGCCGACTCGATGATCGTCAGCAGCTCGGCCGGCGACTTCGCGGGATCGCCATCCCGAGCCGGGATCGGCCACGCCGTCGCCCGGGTGGCGAGCATCACCGCGTAGAAGAGCAACGTATCCACGACGTGGTCAAGCGTACGCTGGCACGTCCAGTTGAGATCGCCGGCGCGAATCGTCCAGTCCGCATCCAGAGCGGGGGCCAGCGTCTCCCGGCAGGTCGCGGCCGCCAGGGCGAGATCAGCCGTTGTGAGCGCGGCGGGCGATGGTGATGCCATTGGAACTCCTCAACGCGGCGGCGACTTCAGGAAATTCTGACGATCAGCATGGAGCGCGGTAACGCCGGGAGCGAGCACCTCGTGATAGAGGTCGGCGATCTGGGCTTGCGCCGCCGCCGAAAGGCGATCGAGCCGCTCACGCGACACCGGCGGCAGCCGCAGCCGAATCGCCCAGACCCGATGCGCCTGATCGCGACTGAGGTGCGGCGCAGCCCCGGCGTCGACACTCCAGAACCGACATCGCTGTTCGATCTCGGTCGCCGATTCGAGCGCGAGCAAGGCGACAAGGAACTCGATCGCGGGATCTAGGTCATGCCGGGCGTGGCCATTGCTGCCTTGGTGCGCCGGTCGCGCCGGCGTCTCGGGCGTGACATTGACGCTGGCACTTGATACGGCGGCGCGCGCGGCGGGTATCTCGCGTCTCCGCGCTTCGAGGTAGCCAACGAAGATTACCGAGACCCCGGTCAGCATGGCGACGTAGAGGTACTCCGGGCGACCGAGCCGTGTCAGCGTGCCGCCAGCGGCCACGATTAGGGTCCCGAGCGCGATCAGCAGGCAACCGATCATGCGGTGCCGGAAAATCCGCCGGCGCCAGAAATGCCAGGCAGAATAGGCCGCCCCGCCGGCCACGATCGCGGTTCCCATGGTGTTGATCGTGATCGTCACGGCGACCAACACGGGCCCCCGCTCCAGCGCGTGCCAGCCCTCCTGCCCCAATCGGGCGGGATCGACCGGCGCCTCCGCCACCAACGCGGCGGCGACCGCCACCATAAAGAGGGCAATCCCAGGCCCGGCCCGGGTGACCCACGACGACGCCAGGAGGTACAATTCACCCAGGCCGAGAAAGCCGACGACCAGCATGGCGCCGGATACGTAATAGACGCGCACCAGCGCCGGCGACCAGCCGCCGAGTGATCCGACAACCTCCGCCGCGGCCGCCAGGCTGAACAAGACGAACGCGACAACCCAGGCGACCTTATCGGGCGACGCCCGGCGCCAGGCGTCCCGCCCAATCAAGAACGCGCCGGCCAGGCTGACGATGGCAACGAGCGCCGGGAGGACAACCACGATCGCGAGGACTCCTCATCAAACGAGGCCGCCGCGACGGCGACGACCGGTTCGCGCGGTCGATTGTACCCTTGGTCGACAATGGGGCCAGAAGCCTGAAGCGCGAGGAATGGGAATCGGTACCCCAGGCAGGATTCGAACCCGCGTCCAGCCGCTTAGAAGGCGGCTGCTCTATCCCCTGAGCTACTGGGGCCGACGGCTCCACCCAAACTGAACAGAGCCGCGACGCCCCAAATATAGGCCAGCGAATGACCCGCCCGCAAGAACGTACGCTTGAGGTATCGCGGAGTTATGTCGAGGCAATGCGTCCATGATCCCACGTCGAGACACGGACCAGACAGGCTGAAGGCCGTCGATACCGACGACCTTCCCACGCTCGCTACCATCGACGGACACCGCACAAGTTACGTGATCGCCGGCGCCACCAAGAGCGAGGTCAGCGTCGCCAGGATCACAAATACGACGACCAGCGCGATCTCCACGATCGCATCGCGACAATCGACGTTCTTCCGCGTTGAGCACATGTCTTGTTGCCTCCCCAGAGCCATGCCGGCCAGCCTCTGAAGATGCAACGCGGCAGCGGCCGGCGCGTGAGACGCGGTGGAACCCGCGGTGGTCTGGGTCGTGCCGTTCGCCTCACCGCCGCGCTGGACGAAACGATCGGGCAATCCGAATTAACCCAAACCTCGTTCTGCCGTGGCCGTCGCCACCGGCCGGGACCGCGACCCCGCCGCCACGGCGGCCAGGGCGTGCTCGAGGTCGGCGATGATGTCCTCGACATCCTCGATCCCGACCGACAACCGGATCAGGCTGTCGTGGATGCCGATCTCGGCGCGTTGCTCCGCCGTTAGCGCTCGGTGCGATGAGATCGGCGGGTAGAGTACCAGGCTGTAGACATCGCCCAATGTCGTCGCCGGCAGGCAGAGATTCAGCGCTTCCATGAACTGGAACGCCTCGGGCTTGCCGGCGTCTTTGAGGTCAAACGACAGCATGGCGCCCCGCTCGGGGCCATTGAACTGCGCCGTCGCCGCCCCCAACGCGGTCAGGCCGGGGTAATAGACGCGCTCCACGCCGGGATGCGAATCGAGCCAGCCGGCAACGATGGCCGCGCTGGCGCATTGTCGTTGGAAGCGCAGGGGCAGCGTCTTGATCCCGCGCAGGGTGAGCCAGGCCTCGAACGGCCCGAGGACCGCTCCCGTCAGCTTGTTCAGCTCGTGCAGCTCGGCCACGACATCCTCGGCGGCGGCGATGACGCCGCCGGTGACATCGCCGTGGCCGCCCAGGTACTTCGTCGCCGAGTGGACGACGAGGTGGGCGCCGAACCGGCTGGGATTGACGAGCACCGGCGTGGCGAACGTGTTGTCCACCATCACCTTGGCCCGATGTCGCCGTCCGATCTCGACCACCGCCGGAATGTCAGTTACCCGGACCAGCGGGTTCGAGATCGTCTCGCAGGTAATGAGGCGCGGCTTTACCTCGGCCACCACCGCCTCTAGCCGGTCCAGATCGAGGATGTCGACAAACGTCGTCGTCACGCCCAGGGTGGCAAAGACATTGTTCAACACGGCGGACGTGGCGCCGTAGCAGTCGCGGGCGGCCACGATCCGGCTCCCGGCCTGGACCTGGCTTAGAATGGCGGCGTGGACCGCGGCCATGCCCGACCCGTAGGCCAGGGCGCCCTCGGTCCCTTCGAGGTCGGCCACCGCTTCTTCCAACGCCCGGTTGGTCGGGTTGCCGTACCGGGAGTAGACGTAGCCCGGCCGCTCGTTGCCAAACACCGCGTCTTGGATCGTGGCTTCGTCATAGATGTAGGCGGTCGCCGGGTAAATCGGCATCGTGGTCGGCGTGAAGTCCGGCCGGGCCGGCCGCTCGCCGGCGTGGACGGCGCGGGTTGCCAAGCCGCGAGCGGGCGCGGACGTCGGGTTGGCGGCATCGTGGTTCGAGGACGGGAGCACTGGACGTTCCTCCTGAGCAGCGCGGACGACCTCTGTCGTTTCCGCGAGGAGTCTAGGGT
>JACCYK010000324.1 GCA_013696525.1 Chloroflexia bacterium | reverse complement strand
GTACTGGGTCGTGCCGGTCGGGATGTATTGAATGCCGTCCGCCGTTGACTCATCCAGGATCGACCCATCGGGGTTGTAGACGATCCGGCCCGCTTCGCCCGGGCAGGCCGACTCCCCAGTCTCGATGTACATCAACGCGGGGAATGGCAACGACGCGGCATCGAAGATGGTGTCGGGAGCCAGCGTGAAGCGCGAGATGCGCACCTCGACCGGGCCGGTTGGCATATCGTGGATGATGCCGCCGACCAGCAACGAAGCGAACCCGATTCCGTCCTCGGCCGGCGGCGCGGTGGCGACGCATTCACCCGCGCTGGGCGTCCCGTCTTGCGCCAGCGCCGTCACGCGGTCGCCGGCGACAAGCGCCGCCGCGCCGCCGATTACCAGGCGGCTGATCGCCGCCCGCCGGCTCAGCCCTGGATTCGCGATCTGGTCGACCGTGGCGGTCCGCATGGTGTTCACCGATTTCCTCCTGCCGCTCGTCGCGGCTCGTCGCCGGTCCCGCCCTGATCGTCGCTTGGCCCGATGACGCTGTCGCCAAGCATGAACGGCGGGTCTGCGTTCAGTACACCGGATCGCGCCGGACGGGGATACCCGGAGAGCTCCGGGTATCGCGGACGGAGTTTCCACGCGCCGGGGCGGGGCCGGCCGTTAGGCCAGCCCCAGGCGGACCGCGAAGGCCGAGGCGTCGGCGCGCGACCTCGCCCCCAGCTTGTGCAGGATGTGTCCGACATGCTCCGAGGCGGTGCGCCGGCTGATGAAGAGCGTCGCGGCGATCTCCCGGTCGGAATGGCCGGCGGCGACGAGGCGCAGCACCTCCCGCTCCCGCCGCGTGAGCCGGAGTCCCGCCGCCGGCGCCGCCCGCGATCGCCCGTCCCCGTTCGGCGGCGTGGGCAGTGGCGTCATCGCGGCGGTGATCGCCTCGTCAAGGGAAAGCCGGCGCCCCGCGAGCCACGCCTCGGCGAACGCCCACGCGCCGAGACAGGTCTGAATCGATCCGAACAGCTCGCCGTAGGAGGCCAGGGCGCGATCCGGGATGGGATAGTCGTTCGCGTCGCGGAGGGCCTGCGCCGCTCCCAGCAGCCGGGCCGCCCGCGTTGCTTCGCCAGCCGCGCAACAGACGGTCGCGATCCCTTCCAGGCACACCGCGACGCTGCCATGGTCCCCGATCTGGCGCCAGTAGTGAAGGCTCTCGCGGTAGAGCCCGATCGCCCGCGTCTGGTCGCCTTGCGCGTAGGCGATCGTGCCGGAGCCATAGCGGCTCAGCGCCGCCCCCCAATCGATCTCGGCCGCGTCCTGAATCCGCAGCGCCTCCTCGTAGAGCGCGGCGGCGCGCTCGAGGTCGGCCCGATCGCGCGCGATCTGGGCGAGCCCGATCAACGCCTCGGCCCCAATCATATCGTTCTCGACCGTCCGCAGCCGGATCAGCGCCTCGTCGTAGCACTGCTCGGCCGCATCGAGATCACCATGACGGTAGAGCGCGATCGCGAGCAAGTACGACGCTAACCCGGCCCCCTCCTGATCGCCGGTCTCGACCCAGAGCGAGAGCGCTTCGCGGGCGAGGGCGGCGGACCGGACGTTGTCGTCCTGACGGTGGACGATGGCGCTCAGCACCGTGAGCGCCTGGGCTCGCACCGCCGGCGACATCCCGGTCCCGGCGGCGAGGCCGCGTTCGAGCCAGCCGCGTCCCTCCTCGAGCCGGCTCCGCGCCCACCAGTAGAGAAAGAGCGCCCCGGCCAGGTGAAGGCCGCGCTCAACCTCGCCACGGGCCTCCGCCCACGCCAGCGCGGCGCCCACGTTGGCATGATCCTGTTCCCAGGCGGCGAACCACCGCGCGGATTGCTGACGCCGCGGCACGTCCCACCAAAACTCCGATGCCGCCGTCCGGGAGAGGCACCAGGTAAGCAAGCGGTCGTGCGCCGCGTCGGTCTCACCACTCGCCGCCAGCCGCTCAATGCCAAACTCGCGGATCGCTTCCACCATCGCGTAGCGCGGCTCGGCGGCCGATTCTGCCGCCTGCCGCAGCAGGCTCTTGTCGACGAGCGAGGCGATGCCCTCGAGAACATCGATCCGGGTATCATCGCCGGTGCCGGCGACGGCCTCCGCCATCTCGATGGTGAAGCCGCCGGCGAAAACCGCCAGGCGCCGGACCAGCGTCCGCTCCTCCTCGGTCAACAGGTCATAGCTCCAGCCGATTGAGTCTCGCATGGTTCGCAGCCGCGGCGGCGCGTCGCGCGGCCCCCCGGCCAGCAGGGGCAACTGCCGATCCAACCGGCTGAGCAGGGCCGCCGGGGGCAACGTCCCAATCCGCGATGCGGCCAGCTCGATCGCCAACGGCACCCCATCGAGCCGTCGGCAGATCTCGGCGACGGTCGCCGCATTCGTCTCGGTCAAGGTGAAGTCGGCCCGCATGCCCTGGGCGCGGTCAATGAAGAGGCGCACCGCCTCGGCGCCTGCCAGCTCCGCGAACGGTGGCGGCGTGCGGGGGTCGCGCATCGCGCTGGGGAGGGAGAGCGGCGGCACCCCAAAGATTCGCTCCCCGGAGACGCGCAAGGGGGCCTGGCTCGTGGCGAGGATGGTGAGCAGCGGGCAGGCGGCGAGCACCTCCGCGATCCGGGGGGCGGCCGGGAGCACCTGTTCGAGATTGTCGAGCACCAGCAGCATCACCCGGTCGCCGAGCCAGGCGGCCAGCCGGTCGGCCAGCGGCCGATCGCTGCCCGCCCGCAACCCGATCGTACCGGCGATGGTCGGCAGCGCCAGATCGGCGTCGCGGACCGCGGCCAGCGGCACGAAGGCGACGCCGCCGGCGAAGTCCGGGCCGAGGTCCCGGGCGACCCGAACCGCCAATCGCGTCTTCCCGATGCCGCCCGGCCCGGTCAGCGTGACGAGCGACGCGTCGGGCCGGAGCACCAGCGACCGCAGGGTGGCGATCTCCCGCTCCCGCCCCACGAGCAGGGTCCGAAACCGCGGCAGCGGCGCCCGCGAATCCCGATCCGGGATGAGGCGGACTACCCCGGCCGGCAGATCGCGGGAATGGTCGGCTGGGGTCACGCTCGGCATGGCTTCCCCCGGCGTCGGGACATGGGACCGGAACGATGCTGATATGGAACCGTCCGTGGCGCCTATCGTAGGCACCGCGTGTGGAGCCGTCAATCCCGGCCGTGGCAATGCGAACCGAATTCGCGTCCAGGCAGCGGCGGTGGTATCAGGGGTTGCTCGAGCCTCCGTGCCAGGGGGAGACCTACGCTGACGGACGAGCTATGCATGCTGTTTCGCCGTCACCAGTTCGCGGGCGGTCGTCACCGGCTCCGCTACCGGCTCCGGCATCACCGGCTTCGGCCTCGCTCTCAGTTGCAAGTACAGCAAGGTTGCCCCGATCACGGCAAAGGGGTAGCTCATGGCGTAGAGGGCCGAGCTGATGCCGTTGGTAATGTCCTGCGACACGTTCGCCCCGACCAGCACGCTCAACCCGATCACCGGCCCAAACGCGGTGCCGATGAAGAGCAGCACCACGGTCGTCACCAGCGTCCGCCACCAGTTCCCGTTCACCGCCGCCGCGCTCGCTCGCAACGCCCACCGGCCCGGCCACCGTTCCAGCACCACCGCCGGCACGACGAAGGTCCAGCGCACCGCCCAGACGATCGCCAGCGGGATGCCGATCAGCGTGATCGCGAAGACGAGCACGATCGCCGTCGCCAGCAGATGCACCCCGATCACCGGTCGCAGCCGGAAACGCGCCGCCTGGAAGGCGCCGCCCACGCTCGGCGCCTCGCCCCGGCCCAGCATCCCCACCGCGTAGATCACCGCCGGCGTCACGATCAGCAACAGCACCGCCTGCTGCACGGTCAGGATCGCGCTGGTGCCCAGCACGACGACCAGGCTGTCCTCATCGACTCCCAGCCATTCCCCCAGCCGGGCGTCCCGGTTCAGGTAATAGAGAAAACCGTTGATTAGCACCGGCACCGGCACCAGCAGGGCGCCGATCAGGGCGAAGATGCGCAGATGCAGCCAGTACATCGCCCACGCCGCCGCCATCGTCGGCCAGGCGATGATGACCAGCAAGGCAACGATCGCGGCCGCGATCGCCAGCCCGCCGCCGACCGCGTAGGGGTACGGGGTCGCCAGCGTGAACAGCACCGAGCCGGCCTCGACGATCGGGCAGAACAGCCCGGCCGGTTCCGGTCCCAGGGTGCCGCCGCGTTGCAGCCGCACCGACCCCGCCTGCAAGCTGTTCTGCCAGGTGATCGGCTCCGCCCAGCTATGGCTCAGGTTCGGCCCCCGCGGCCCGTTGTAGACCCAGGTGTCGCGCTCCCCCCAGCGGCCGCGAAAGGTGGTCCAGGCGAACGGGTCGGCCGGCCCCGTGATCTCCTCCGGGATCAGCCGGACCTCGGGCGCGACCCGGTCCCAGGGGCCGGTGGTGACATCGCAGCCAAGTCCGGCCCCATCCTGGCCCCAGCCCAGCCAGGTGCCGGGACCATAAAAGCTGGCGTGGGAGCCGGCCGCGACATAGACGATCGGGCGGTCGCCTTCCTTGTCGATCTTGGCGTCTTCCCAGTTCGCCGTCTCCCCCCCGGCGTGCTGGGCATAGACGACGCGGGTCGGCCCGTAGAGTTGCGCCTGAATCACATTGTTGGAATCGTCGAAGAGGAGCTGGACCAGCTCCCAGTCCCCCTCGTGCTTATCGTTGAAGTCGTTGAAGTAGTAGAAAAACCAGTACTGGATGGCGAGGCCCGGGATGTCCGCTTCCCGCACGATCCGGGCGTAGACAACCGGTGGATGGTCCTCCATCTGCTGCGTGAAGTGCAGCTCGTAGCCGCACCCGGCCATCCGCGGCCGGCCCGGCAGGTCGATATGAAAGGAGCCGCCGAGCCGGTAGAGATCGGTGGCGGTGATCCCCCGTTGGATCTCGGTGCCAGCCGGCGCCTGGCGCAGGACCACGGCCTCATCGTCGAAGACGACCTCGACCGGGGCCGGCACATACGGCTCGCCGTCCGGGTCGCACGGATGATCTTGCTGCTTGAGATAGACCACCGGCGCGTACCGCTGGACCAGCTCCTCCTCCCTGGTCAGCCCGGCCGGCACCGCCGCCGGCGGCACCGGCGGCTCCCGCTCCTCCTCTTGGGCCACGACCGGCCCGCCGCCCAAGATCACGAGCACGGTCATCACGACGACCGTCAAGGCACGGCGCGCAACCGGTCCGGGGTTCGTCGTTCTCCGGCGGGATTGGGGGCGGGGGGGTCGAGCTCGCACCACGCGCCGCCTCACTCGCTGCCCGGCGTCACGCCGGCTCGGCGACAACCGCTCCTGGCGCCGGTGACGATGGAGCCGGCGCCACCGGTGCTGGCGCCGGCTCCGCCTTCAACCGCAAATAGAGGACCGTCATCCCGATCGCGGCGAAGGGGAAGATAATCGCGTAGATCGTCGAGCTGATGCCATTCGTGATGTCTTGCGGCAGGTTCAGCCCGATCAGCAAAGCCAGGCCGACGATCGGCCCGAGCGCCGCCCCCAGGAATACCAGGACCGCGTTCGTCATGAACGCCCGCCACCAATGATGCGTCACTACCGCCGAGCTGGCTCGCAACGCCGTCCGCCCCGACACCTCATCCAGGATCGTGGTTTGCGTGACAAAGACCCAGCGAATGCTCCACATCACCGCCCACGGGACGCCGACGATCGTGATCGCCATCAACACGGTGAAGAGCGTCGCCCGGAAAATCGCCCCCGCCACCGCCCAGAAGCGGTCGAAGGCGACCCGGAACGCTCCCCGGAAGGTTGGCTCACGCCCCGCCGCCAGCTCCCCGACCGCGTGGACCACCGCCGGCCCGACGAGCAGCATCAGGGCGAGCTGTTGCCCGGTCAGCGCCACGCTGGCCGCGACCTGGATGATCGCGCTGTCATCCGTGACGCCGAGCAGGTCGCCCAGCCGCTCGTCCCGGTTCAAGACGTACAAGAACCCGTTGAAGAGCACGGTGAACGGGACCAGCACCGCGCTGAGCAAGACAAAGAAGCGGGCCCGGCGCCAATAGAGTGACCAGGCGGCGCCGATCATCGGCTTTGCCGCCAGTAGGAAGAGCCCGGCGATCACCGCCGCCGCCAGCAGGCCGCCACCCACCACCCAAGGATAGGGCACGACCAGCGTGAACAGCAGCGAGAGACCCTCGGCCAGGTCGCAAAAGACCCCGGTCGGCTGCGGCCCCAGCGCCTCCGCGCTTTGCAGTCGGACCGAGCCCGCCCGCACGCTCTCCTGCCAGGTGACGGGCTCCGTCCACCGAAGGTTGAGGTTCGGCCCGTTCGGCCCATTGTAGACCCAGGAATCACGCTCGCCCCACCGCCCGCGAAAGGTCGCCCAGGCGAACGGATCGCCCGGCCCGGAGATCGTCGCCGGGATCAGCCGGACCTCGGGATCAACCCGATCCGAGGGGCCGGTGGTGATGTCGCAGCCAAGCCCGGCCCCGTCCTTGCCCCACCCCAGCCAGATGCCGGGACCATAGAAGCTGGCGTGGGAGCCGCTGGCGACGTAGACGACCGGCCGCCCGTCCTCCTTGTCGAGCTTGGCGTCGTCCCAGTGCGCCGGCTCGCCGCCGGAGTGCTGGGCAAAGGCGACGCGGCTCGGCCCCGCGAGCAGCGCCTCGAGCGGCGTGTTAGCGTCGTCGAAGAGGAGCTGGATCATCTCCCAGTCCCCCTCGTGCTTATCGTTGAACTCGTTAAAGTAGTAGAAGAACCAGTATTGGATGGCGAGACCGGGTTCCCCCGCCTCCCGGGTGATGTGGGCATAGATCACCGGCGGCTGATCGCCTTGACGCTGTTTGAAATGGGACTCGTACCCGCAGCCGGGGGTCCGGGGATGCCCCGGCAGGTCGATGTAGTGGGAGGCGTCGAGGTGAAACAGATCGCCCGCCTCGATCCCCTGGCTCACCGGCGGCAGGTGCGGGGCCTGCCGCAGCGCCACCTCGTCGTCGCCAAAGACGACCTCGACCGGCGCCGGCAGGAACTGCTCGCCACTGGCGTCGCATGGCTCCGGTTGCCGCTTCACATACATCACCGGCGCGTACCGCCGCACCAGCTCCTCTTCCGGCGTCAGCTCCGGTTCCGGCGTCGCGGCGGGCGTGCCGATCGCGCCCGGCGTCGCCATCGAGGCCGCCTCCGGCGTCGCCTCGTCCTGAGCCGCGCCGGAGGCCGCGAGGCCGGCCAGCAGCAACACCAGACCAACGACCCCCGGCCGCCAATTTCGTTGTGCCCAACCTCGAGCCACGAG
>JACCYK010000160.1 GCA_013696525.1 Chloroflexia bacterium | reverse complement strand
GTGGCAGCCAGCCGCGACAATTGGTGAGGAAGTTGCTCTGGTGAACATCGCGGTGGACGCTGCGGGCGGCGATTTCGGATCGGGCGTGGTGGTTTCGGGCGCGGTCGCCGGGGCGCGGCGGACCGGGGTCGGCCTCATCCTGACCGGGCCGGAGGGCGAGGTCCGCGCGGCCTTGGCGGCGGTTGATACCGGCGGGGTGGCGGTCTCCGTGGCCGATGCGCCCGAGTCGATCGTGATGGACGAGCCGCCGGCGCAGGCGGTACGGCGGAAGCCGCGGTCGAGCATCGTGACGGCGATGAATGCCGTCAAGGACGGCAGTGCCGCGGCGATGATCTCGGCCGGGAATAGTGGCGCCGTGATGGCGGCGGCGCTGCTGGTGCTGGGCCGGGTGCCCGGCATCGACCGGCCGGCCATCGCCGGCTTTATCCCGACCCGCGAGGGCAGGTGCCTGCTCCTCGATTTAGGCGCGGTCACCGATCCGAAGCCGGACAACCTCGTCCAGTTCGCGCGGATGGGCAGCCTCTATGTCGAGCGGGTGCGCGGCGTCGGCCGGCCCCGGGTGGGGCTGCTCAGCAACGGCGAGGAAGCGGCCAAGGGCAACCACCTGGTGCGGGATGTCTATCCCCTGCTGGCGGCGACGCCGGGGATCACCTTCATCGGCAATGTCGAGGGCAACGATCTGACGCGGGGCGTGGCCGATGTGGTCGTCACCGACGGCTTCACCGGCAACGTCGCCCTCAAGACGGCGGAAGGGGTCGCCACCTTCGTCGGCGACCTCCTCCGGGCCGAGGTCACCGCCACCCCCCCGCGCCAGCTCGCCGCCTTGCTCTTGCGGCCCGCCTTTCGCGCCCTCCGCACCCGGCTCGACTACGCGGAGACCGGCGGCGCCCCCTTGCTGGGGGTCAATGGCGTCGTCATCATCGCCCATGGCCGCTCGAACGAGACCGCGATCGCCAACGCGGTCGCGGTCGCCAAACAGAGCGCCGACCATGATGTCACCGGCGCGATCGCGACCCTGGCCGTGGCAGGCGGCGAGCCGGTCGTTCTACCGCGGGATTCGGGGCCGGGGAGCCAATAATTGATTCGGGGCGCGGCCGCTTAGCTGCCCTCGACCGCCCGTTTGAGCTGGGTCCCGGCCCGGAAGGCGGCGCTCTTGCGCGGGCCGATCTTCATCGGCTCTCCGCTCCGGGGGTTGCGGCCATCGCGCGCCGCTCGCTCGACGACGCGGAAGGCGCCAAAGCCGCTGATGTTGACCTCGTCGCCCTTGGCCAGCGCGGCCTGAATCGTGTCGATCATCGCGTTGACGGCGGCGTTTGCCTGGGTGTCGGTCAGCCCGGTCTCGTTCCCCACCGCGCGCACCAAATCTTGCTTCCGCATCACCGTTCCTCCTCCAACTTCACCAACCACTCGTGGTCAACCCGCCGCGTCGCGGACGCCGTCCGGTTGTAGGCGGGGAGTCTACCACCGGTGGTCACGGGAAAAAAGGGCTTCCCGGTGCGGACATTGTCCGGCTCAGGCGCCCGCGGGGGGCGTCGCCGCCCGTCGCTGCCGCGCCGCCTCGAACAACATGACCGCCCCCGCCACCCCGGCATTGAGCGACTCGACGCTGGCCGCGAGCGGGATCGCGGCCGTCACGGTCCCCAGGGCGAGGCCGGCGGCGCCCACCCCGGCGGTCTCGGAGCCGATGATCAGGGCGGCCGGTTGCCGCCAGTTGATCGCGTCGTAGGGTGTCGCCGCCTGCCCCGTGGCGACCACCCGGAGCGGGCAGCGGGCCACGATCACGGCCCGCGCCGCGTCATCCAGGATCCGCAATGGCAGGCGGAAATGCGCCCCCATGGCCGCCCGCACTACCTTTGGGTTGTACGGATCGACCGAGTCGGCGGTCAGGATGGCCGCGTCCACCCCGGCCCCGGCGGCTGCCCGCAGCAGCGTGCCCAGGTTGCCGGGATCGCGCAAACGGTCCAGCACCAGGTACAACGGCGTTGTCACGTCGCGAATCGGCAGCTCGGGGACGGGAAAGACGGCCAGCACGCCCTGTGGCGTGTCCACCTCGCTGAGCCGGTCAAAGAGCTTGGCCGCGACGCGCCGGACGCGGATCCCGGCCGGGAGCGCCGCCGCGCCGGCGTCGTCTTCCCGGATCAGGACGAGGCGGGGCGTGGCGCCGGTGGCCAGGGCGTCCGCCACCGCCAGCCGCCCGTCAACCACAAACGCCCGCTCCGCGGCCCGGCGATCACGCCGGCGGAGCGAGCGAACGAAGGCGATCGTGGGGTTTGCCGCGGCGCGAATGATGTCGTCAGCCGGGACGGGCGCCGGGCGATTCACCCCGGTTGGCTAGACACGGGTCGAGCCGGGCAGTGCTTGCTTGGCGACTTGGACGATGTCACTGAAGGCCGCGCTATCGCGGACCGCCAGATCGGCCAGGATCTTGCGATCGACCGCCACCCCGGCCAGGCTCAGGCCCCGGATCAGCTTGGAGTAGGAGAGGCCGTTCAGCCGCGAGGCCGCGTTGATGCGGATGATCCAGAGCCGCCGAAAATCGCGCTTGCGATTCTTGCGGTCCCGGTAGGCATAGGTGAGGGCGTGCATCAACGATTCGTGGGCACGCTTGTAGAGCCGGTTGTTGGTGGCGCGGTGACCTTTGACCTGCTCGAGCACTTTCTTGTGCCGGCGGTGGGAAGTCACCCCACGCTTGACGCGAGCCATCGAAATTCCTCCATCATCGTCAATCCTGGATGCGCCCGGCGCCGAACCTTACAGGCCGTAGGGCAAGAGGCGTTGGACCTTCTTCCGGTTCGACTCGTCGAGCGGCAGCATCCGGTCGAACATGCGCTTCACCCGCGGCGCCTTCTTGCGCCGGTTGTGGCTCTTCATGCCTTTGGTCCGCATGATCTTGCCGGTGCCGGTGATCTTGAAGCGCCGCTTGGCGCCCTTATGCGTCTTCAGCTTCTGCTTGGTCACGACGGGCTGCCCCTTCCTTCTCGGTCTGGCTCTGCTTTGGTTTCAGCGGGTTCAGGAACATCGTCATCGTGCGCCCTTCCATCCGGGGTTGGGCTTCGACCGTGCCGTGGGGGCGCAACTGCTCGGCGAGCTGGTCCAGCAGGCCACGACCGATGTCCGGATGCGCCATCTCCCGACCGCGGAAGAGGACGGTGAGCTTCACCTTGTCGCCAGCGTCGAGGAATTTTCCGGCCTGGCGCCCTTTGGTCTCGAGGTCGTGATCGTCGATTTTCGGCCGGATGCGAACCTCTTTCAGCTCAATGACATGTTGATTCTTGCGCGACTCACGTTCTTTGCGGCTTTGCTCATACCGAAACTTGCCGTAATCCATCAATCGACAGACGGGGGGCATCGCGTTCGGCGCCACCTCGACCAGGTCGAGCCCCCGTTCGCGGGCCATCTGCAACGCATCGAACGTCGGGATCACCCCGACCTGCGTGCCTTCTTCATCGATTAACCGGACTTCGCGAATCCGAATCCGCTCGTTGACGCGCGTCTGTACGGGCCTGGAAATGGCGTACCTCACTTGCTGTTGTCGTGCGTTCTCCAGCCAACCAAAACGCTGGAGCAACCATCACGCGTGGTTGCCGGGCTGATGCTCTCACACGGATACGATAAAGACTACGAAGTGCCAAGCACAGAAAAGCACCGGTTTCCAATGACCGGCGTTTCCGCCCCTGGCAAGGGTTAAATGGTAGCACGAGCCCCGACTCCGGGTCAATCATTTCGCCGGCCGCCGGTCGGGGCCGCCGCTCACGCCACCAGGTCGCGCCCGTCGCCGAATCGCCGGAATTCCCCGGTCTCGATGATGTCGCGGAGGAGGCCGGCGACCCGCCACAGGTCGTGGTACGACGTGTAGAGAGGGATCGGCGCCAGGCGGATAACGTCGGGGGGCCGGAAATCGGGCACCACGCCCCGCGCCTTGAGGGCGCGTCCGATTCGCGCGCCGGCGTCATGCTCCAGCGCGACGTGGCCGCCGCGCCGCGCCGGGTCGCGGGGCGTCCCGATCCGGTAGCCGATCTCCGGCGCGGTCAACCCCAGCATCGTCACGAGGTCGATCAGATACCCGGTTTGGGTGAGGGATTTGGCCCGGAGGCGGTCGATCCCCGCCTCGGCGAAAATGCGGAGCGAGCCAAGCAGCGGCGCCGTGGCCAGCACCGGCGGCGTGCTGATCTGCCAGGCCCCGGCCCCGGCGGCGCCTTCCCAGTCGTGCCGCATATCGAACTGCCGCTCCTTCTGGTAACCCCACCAGCCGGCGAGGCCGGGAATCGTGCCGAAGTGGCGGCGATTGACGTAGAGGCCGCCAACGCTGCCCGGTCCGGCGTTGAGATATTTGTAGGAGCACCAACAGGCGAAGTCGATTCCCCACTCGTCAAATTGATGCGGCACCGCGCCGGCCGAGTGGGCGCAGTCGAACCCGATCGGAATGCCCCGTTCCCGCGCCGCCGCCGCCAACGCCGCCAGGTCGAGGAGCTGGCCGGAGCGGTAGAGCACGGACGGCAGGAGGACGAGCGCGACCTCGTCGCTCATTGCCGCCACGATATCCGCCTCCGCCACCGTCCGCCCATCCCGGCTGGCGACGAGGACGAGGTCGGACCCCGGATCGCCGCCGCGGAGGCGGATCTGGTTGCCGAGGGCATAGACATCGGACGGGAAATCGAGCCCGGTGGCGACGATTTTCCGGCGCCGTCCCGCCGGCTGGTAGAAGGTCGCGACCAGGGCGTGCAGGTTGACCGTCGTCGTCCCGGTGACGACGACCTCGTCCGGCCCGGCCCCGACCAGCGGCGCCAGTAGCGCCCCCAGCTCCTCGCCGAGCGTGAACCAGGGCGGCTCGGCCTCCAGCCAGCCGCCGATCCCCAGCCGCTTCCATTGCTCCAGCGCCGACAGCGTCGTCGCCTCGGCATCGCGCGAGAGCAGCCCGAGCGAGTTCCCGTCGAGGTAGATCGTCCCCGGCGGCAGGTAGAAGCGATCGCGAAACCGCGCCAGCGGATCGGCGGCATCGAGCGCCAGGGCGTGCGCTTCGGTGGTGAGGTCGGATGCGGTGCGCGGTTCGGGATTCATGCTTTCCCCGGGGTGAGGGCCGTTCCGCGACCGAACGCGGGCCCATCCCACCATGATAGTGGTTCGCGTTAGTCGCCAGTCGCAAGCTCCGCCCAGAAATCACATCGATGCTCGG
>JACCYK010000299.1 GCA_013696525.1 Chloroflexia bacterium | reverse complement strand
ACGCAGATACGGACGCTGCGGTCCGGGCTGGGCGCAATCCTGCCACCAGGTCGAGGAGGCGGTCGACTTCGCAGTCGGTGTTGTAGTAGTGGGGGGAGGCGCGGAGGAGGGTTGGGAGGGCGCGGGCTTCGGCATCGAGGCGGGTGCTGTCGGGGTCGGAGTAGCCGATGGTGATGCCGGCGCCGGCGGCGCGGGCGACGATGGCGTGGGCGTCGTGGCCGGCGACGGTGAAGCTGACGATGGCGGAGCGCTCCCGGCCGAGATCGCGCGGCTCGACGCCGGGGATGGCGGCGAGGCCGCACCGGAGCCGGTTCGCGAGCTTCCAGGTTCGCGCTTGAATCGCGTCTAGGCCGAGGGCGAGGGCGTAGTCGATGGCGAGGCCCATGCCGAGGCGGGCCGCGTAGTTGTTCTCCCAGGTCTCGAAGCGCCGGGCGTCGGGCCGCAGCTCATAGCGGTCGCGAGCCACCCAGGGCGCCGAAAAATGATCGATCATCGGCGGCTCCAGCCGCTGGAGAAGACCCTGGCGGACATAGAGGAAGCCGGTCCCGCGCGGTCCCCGGAGGAATTTCCGGCTGGCGGCGGAGAGCATGTCGCAGCCGAGCTGTTGGACATCGACCGGCATTTGGCCGACCGCCTGGCAGGCATCGAGCAGGTAGAGGATGCCGTGCTGCCGGGCGATGGCGCCGACCTCGGCGGCGGGGTTGACGAGGCCGCCGTTGGACGGCACCCAGGTGATCGCGATCAGCTTGACCCGCTCGTCGATCATCTGCCGCAGGGCGTCGACATCGAGCTGCCCGTGCTCGTCGCTGGGGACGACCTCGACCCGGGCGCCGGTCCGGCGGGCGATGTGGAGGTAGGCGACGTAGTTGGCGCCGTACTCGGCTTCGGCGGTCAGGATCCGGTCGCCGGGTTGGAAGGGCAGGGAATAGAACGCCATCTGCCAGGCGACGGTCGCGTTCTCGGTCAGCGCGATCTCGGCGGGGGCGACGTTGAGCAGGTCGGCGGTGGAGGCATAGACCGCCTGCAAGCGGTCGGCCTCACGGTCGGCGGCGGCGTAGCCGCCAATATCGGCTTCGAGATCGAGATACCGCTTCATCGCCGTCAGGACGGGTTCTGGCAGTAGGCCGGTGCCCGCGTTGTGGAGATAGGCGCCGTGGGCGGTGCCCGGTGTTTCGGCCCGGACCCGCTCGAGATCGATTCCCATGTGGCCCGCTGTCCTCCCTTCCGGCCGGCACTGGCACGCGGAGGCTGGAAGCAAGTGCCGTGCCTCTACGCGGCGCTCCTCATCGACCCGTGACCCTGCCAGGGTGGCCGAGGAGCGTCAAATCGAGGTCATGCCCGGATCGGCCGAGTCGCCATGCCCTCAGCGCGGTCTCGGATTCCACGGTCCGATCCCGGCGAACCGTTCGGGCGTCAGGTGCAGGATGTAGCCCGGCTGCTCGCGCACCGACTCGGGCGGAAAGGGCACGCCAGGGCCGAGGTAGACGGATGCGAGCCGCTGCAGCAGGGCCGCCGCGCCGCCCTCGGTGATGGCCGCCGTCCCGTACACGACCAAGTATTCTTGCAACCCCTTCGCGTTCGTTGCCCGGCCCAGGAGCGAGAGGACCACCCGGGCATCTCGACGCACGTTCTTGACCTTCTGCTGTTCGAGCATATGGCCACAGACAAACTCGTCGTCCTGGATGCCGACCCAGACGACGGAAACTTGGGGGCTGCCGTCCGCGTTCAAGGTGGTCAGATGCGCGAGCGGTCCGGTGGCGACGAGCTCGTGGACAACTTGGGGAATCTCCATTGGCCGCTCCTTGCTAGTCTGTCGCGGACGTGCCATTCAGCGGTTGCGCCAGCGGCCGGGGCACGCAATGACGCCCCGGCCAACATTCAGTGTAGGGTGCCGGCGTTGTCGTTACACGACCGTTCCGGCAGGGGGCGGCCGATTTGTTCCGCATTTGACGTTCCCGGCGAAGCGCGATAGATTCGCTCCTCAGATTGAGCCTGGCCGGTTGACACGTCGAGGCCCCGATCGGCGGCGGCGAGAACGAGAGGGAGCGGTGACGAGTCCGGCCAACCGCCCAACCGAAACCGTGGCGGCGGCTCCGAGTGGCCAGCCGCGGCCGGCGCCCACGGTCGGGCCGATCATGGCGATCGGGGGGGCCGAGGACAAGCTGGACGACAAGGTCATCCTGGCAACCTTTATCCAGCTTGCCGGCGGCCGCGCCGCCCGGATCGCGATCGTGCCGACCGCGTCGTCGATCGAATCGGCGGGCGAACGCTACAAGGCGCTGTTCCTTGGCCTGGGGGCCGGCCAGGCCGAGGTTGTCTACATCGCCGACCGGGCCGATGCCGACGGCGACGCGCCGCTGGAGCTGTTGGCGGACGCCACCGGCATCTTCCTCACCGGCGGCAACCAGATGAAGCTGAACGCGATCGTGAATGGCACCCGGGCGTCGCACATCGTGCGCGAGCGCAATCACGCGGGCGCGATCATCGCCGGCACCAGCGCCGGGGCTTCGATCCTCTCCACCCATATGGTCGCCTATGGCGCCAGCGGCCCGGTGCCGCGGATGCGGATGGCGCAGATGGTGGCCGGGTTCGGCCTGGTGCCGGATGTGATCGTCGATCAGCATTTCCGGCAACGGGACCGGATCGGCCGTCTCCTCGCGCTCGTCGCTTTGAGTCCCAGCCTGCTCGGGCTGGGAGTGGACGAGGACACCGCCGCCCTGTTCGATGCCAGCGGCGTACTGGAGGTGATCGGGCGCAACAGTGTGACGATCGTCGATGGCTCCCACATGTATTCCGACGTCTTTCGGGTCAAGGGGCACGGCGCGATCACGGTCAGTAATGCCATACTCCATATCCTGACGCCGGGACACCGGTTTGACCTGCGGACCCGCCGGCTGCTGGACGGCTAGGGCGCGGTCCACACATGTCGTCGTCGGGCGGGGTGCCGCCTGGCCCCGGCGAGCCAGGATACGCACAAGCCAGGCGGGGATCGACGGCATCGCTCGGTCGTCCGCACAGCAGCCTACCGCGGAGGGGCGTCGTGTTGCAGATTCGTCAGACCACCGTGTATCGGGGGCCGAACCTCTGGGCCCGGATGCCCACGATCCTGATCGAGCTCGAGATCGGGGAGCTGGAGGACCGGCCGACCAATAAGATCCCCGGTTTCTACGAGCACCTGACGGAGCTGCTGCCGTCGCTGTATGACCACGCCTGCTCGATCGGCAAGCCGGGCGGCTTTCTGCAACGGATGCGACAAGGGACCTGGATGGGGCATGTGACGGAGCATGTCGCGCTGGAGCTGCAGAACCTGGCCGGGGCCGAGGTGCGGCGGGGCAAGACGCGGGGCACCGGCGAGCGCGGCGTCTACAACGTCGTCTACCAGTACGAGCAAGAGGATGTCGGGCTCGCCGCCGGCCGGCTGGCGGTCCGCCTGCTCAACCACCTCATCTATGACACCGAGCCCGGCTTCGACTTCGTCACCGAGCTGGAAGAGCGGGTGATCAAGGTCGCCGAGCGGCTGGCCTATGGGCCGTCCACCGGTGCCATCGTCGCTGAGGCGGAACGGCGCGGCATCCCGGTGCTGCGGCTCGATCCCCGGCGCTCCCTGGTGCAGTTGGGGCACGGCGCCTACCAAAAACGGTTTTGGGCGACGGTGACCAGCTCCACCGCCAACATCGCGGTTGATATCGCCGGTAACAAAGAGCTGACGAACCGGATGCTGCACGAGGTCGGCATCCCGGTCCCGCGGGCGATCGTGGTCCGGGACGAGGACGAGGCGGTTCGCGCCGCCGGCCAGATCGGCTATCCGGTGGTGATTAAGCCGCTCGATGGCAACCATGGCCGCGGGGTGATGATCAACCTCGCCGATGAGGCGGCGGTGCGCGAGGCGTACCCGACGGCGGAAGGCGAAAGCCGGGCCGGCACGGTGGTGGTCGAACGCTTCGTCACGGGCAAGGATTTTCGCATCCTGGTGGTGAACAACCAGGTCGTGGCGGTGGCGGAACGGGTGCCGGCGCACGTCATCGGCGATGGCCGGCGGACCGTGGCCGAGCTGATCGAACGGACGAACCTCGATCCCCGGCGCGGCGTCGGCCATGAAAAGATTCTCACCCGGATCGCGGTTGACCGGCAGACAGCAGAGGTGTTGGCGAAGCAGGAGCTTAATCTCACCTCGATCCCCGAGGCGGAGCAATTCGTCCAGCTCAAGCTGACGGGCAACATGAGCACCGGCGGCACCTCGATCGACCGGACCGACGACATCCATCCCGACAATGTCGAGATCGCCCGCCAGGCGGCGATGGTGGTCGGGCTCGATGTGGCGGGGATCGACTTCATCACCACCGATATCGCGCGCTCGGTGCGGGAGACGAAGGGGGCGATCGTCGAGATCAACGCCGGGCCTGGCTTCCGGATGCACACGAACCCGACCGAGGGCCACCCGCGCCATGTCGGGCGGGCGGTGATGGACATGCTGTTCCCGCCGGGGAGCCCGTCGCGGATCCCGCTGATCGCGGTCTCCGGCACCAACGGCAAGACGACGACGACCCGGATGATCGCCCACATCTTGAAGCAGACGGGCAAGATCGTGGGGATGACGACGACCGACGGCATCTATGTCGATGGCACCCAGATCGCGGCCGGCGATATGAGCGGCCCGACCAGCGCGCGGATGGTGCTGAAGAACCCGGTGGTCAACTACGCGGTGCTGGAGACGGCGCGGGGCGGTATCCTCCGCTCCGGCCTCGGCTTCGACCGCTGCGACGTGGCGGTGGTGACGAACGTGGCGAGCGATCATCTCGGGCTGAAGGGGGTACATACCCTGGCCGAGCTGGCGCGGGTCAAAGCGGTGGTGCCGCAGGCGGTGCTGGCGGGCGGCGCCAGCGTCCTCAATGCCGACAACCAATGGACGGTGGAGATGGCCCGCACCGCCCGCGGCTGCATCCTCCGCTCCGGCCTCGGCTTCGACCGCTGCGACGTGGCGGTGGTGACCAACATCGCCGCCGACCACCTCTGGCTGCGGGGGGTCAACACCCTGGCCGACCTGGCGCGGGTGAAGGC